>NZ_JBGCCT010000036.1 GCF_041260665.1 Catenulispora sp. GP43
ATAACAGGGCTAACCCCCCGGCCCCCCCGCCTGGCCCAACCCCCCCCCACCCCCCCCCCGGCGGGGGGCCCCCCCCCCCCCGGGGGGCGCCCCCCGGCCGGCAACCGCGCAGCGACGACGGACCCCGACTTCCACGCGATCCTCGACGTCGCCGCGGACCCCGACGCCGAGGCCGGGCACGCGTCCGGCCCCGAACGCCTGACACAGGTGGCGGCCGCCTGGCCGGTCCTGCACGACCCAGCCAAACGCACCACCCAAGACCGCACCCGCACCCAGGCCCCGCTCACCGCCGACCAGCCGTCATCCACACCCAGACCCCACCACCATCCGGCCCGCACATCCACGTCGGACCCACAATCCGCCCGCACGACAGCAACTGCCCCGCGTCCCGTCGGCGCCCGGGGTGTCCGAGCAAGACCCGGACACCCCGGGCGCCCGGATGAAGGAGCCATTCGCATGCCGCACAGCGTCCCCCACCGCCCGGCCGCCCTGGCGCCGACCCATCGCCCGGCCCGGCCCCGACGCAAGATCGCGATCGTGTCCACCTATCCGCCGCGGGCCTGCGGCATCGCCACCTTCACCGCCGACCTGCGCCGCGGTCTGACGACCGCCGCACCGGACCTGGAAGTGGTGGTGGCCGCGGTGGACCGGGACCGGCTGGCCTACGGCTCGCCCGTGCACACGGTCATCGACCAGGACGACCCGCAAGACTATCCGGCCACCGCCAGCCGGCTGGCCGCCGAAGGCGTGTCGGCGGTCCTGATCCAGCACGAGTTCGGGATCTTCGGCGGCCCCGACGGAGCCTGGATCCTGGACTTCGCCGCCGCCCTGACCGCCGCCGGTATCCCGTACCTGACCACCCTGCACACGGTCGTCTCCCAGCCGACCCCGGGACAGGCACGAACGCTGCGGCAGCTGTGCGGCGGCGCTGCGGCCGTGACCGTATTCACCCCCACCGCGCAGCGCCTGGCCGTCGCAGCCGGCATCGCCGCCCCCGGCCGCATCCACGTCATCGGCCACGGCGCCCCCGACATCCTCTATCCCGCCCCCGCTCGACAGACCGGCCCGAACCTGCGGCCCGAGGTCGCCGCCGCCCTGGCCGGCCTGCAAGGGACGACCCTGGCCAGCACCTTCGGCCTGATCTCCCCGAACAAGGGCCTGGAGGCCGGCATCACCGCCGTCGCCCGCCTCGCGGCCGAACTGCCCGACCTGCACTACCTCATCGCCGGCGCCACCCACCCCGAGATCGCCCGGCAGTACGGCGAGGACTACCGCAACAGTCTTACCGCCCTGGCCGCCGACCTGGACGTAGCTGACCGCATCGTCTTCCTGGACCACTTCCTCACCGACACCGAGATCGCCGCCGTCCTGCACGCCAGCACCGTGTTCCTGACCCCCTACCGCTCGGCCGAGCAGATCAGCTCAGGGGCGCTGACCTTCGCCCTGGCCGCCGGCGTCCCGGCGGTGTCGACCGCCTACCACTACGCGCGCGACATGCTCGCCGACGGCGCCGGCATCACCGTGCCGACCGGCGACGACGAGGCGTTCACCGCGGCGCTGCGCACCATCCTCACCGACCCCGGCCGCCTGGAGGCGGCCACCACCGCTGCCCGCGACACCGGCGACCGCCTGCGCTGGACCACCATCGCCGACCGCTTGGCCGACGTCATCCGCACCGCGAACAGCCGACCCGCCGCTCCCGCCCACGGCAGGCAGCTGCGGCCGGCCGCCGTCTTGAGCACCGCCTAAAGCGCAGGCCCAGCCGAGAAAGCCACATGTCGGTCAGGATCTGCCTCAAGGAGAGGCAAGAGTCCTGATGGGCATGAGCCAGCAGGAAAGGAGCGCGGCATCATGGCAGACACGTCCGCCCCGGAGATCCCTGACGACCTCATCGAGCTCAAGTGCCGCTTCCTGGTTTTGGACGCCCAACAGGCCCGATTCGTCAAGACTCTGCCGGCCTCGACGGACATCGCTGCCGGGAAGGTGCAGCTGAACGACGAGCAGCGTGCCGCCCTGACCGCGATGCAGGTCGAGCTGACTGAACTGGCCGTACAGATCCACCGGCACCCGTTCCTGGTCGCCCTGACACCAGTGCCGGTGGACCGGTATGCGGCAGATCGGGCGGCGACGAAGGCTGCCAGGGCGCAGTTGAATCATGAAGCCCCAGCCGCGTAGGCCGCCATGCCTGGCCCGTCGCCCTCACCTCCCCAAGGCCCCAGACGTCTTGGAGCCATGCACCGGAAGGAGCACACCTCACCCGGCCGCTCTCCAAAATCTGTAGCCGGCGATGTAGACATTCACGGCCCGCGTGGGTATGGTTTCTGTCGTAGGCGAAGCAGTCGATTGGGCGCGACAGACACGAACTGGCGCGAGCAGGACGGCAATAGGGTTCCGAAGCCAGCAGTACCGGCCCAGGGACCGACAGCCGGGAAGAGCCCGGAGCTGCCGAAAAGTACCGCATGTGTAGTACCCGGTCAGTAGGACCCGTAGAGAACAGGAGGAAACACACCATCAGGATCGCCCGGACGGCACATTGTGTCCGGGTGGGCAGGTCAGGCCCCGGATTGGAAGGTGGTCCCCGGTCAGCAGTCCGAGATCCCCGCGCCACGGCATAGGCAAGCGCCCTGCGCGGAAAAGTAAGCCGACGACTCGTCGGTAGGTAGATGGTGTTAATTCCCTCAGGGCCCGGTGCCATACGGCACCGGGCCCCTTACCGCGTTCCAGCGCAGATAAGGTGTATCCGGCCTACACCATGGGCCGGGCCGCCGAGATGATCGGCGCCACGCCCGCCTTCCTGCGGGCACTGGGCGAAGCCAAACTGTTCGTCCCGCTGCGCTCTGAAGGCGGCCACCACCGCTACTCCCGCTACCAGCTACGCCTCGCCGCCCGCGCCCGCGAACTCGTCGATACCGGAACCCCACCGGCTCAACGAGCAACTCCGCCAAGGCACCCAAGCACCCTCCGAGTAGAGCCACAGAAGCGCCGATCCGCACCTGCAGTGGCCGGCGGTCAGGTGCTCGACATTCCGTTAGGGAGAGTCGAGCAGTCGCCACGCCGATCAGACCGTCAAAGCGGCGCGGCGTCCGGCTTCAGCGGTTCCAGGCCGACCGTGCCCTCGGTGGGGCCGCTTTGGATCTGCACCAGGTCGCAGATCTGGTGGACCAGCCACATGCCGTGACCGCCCATTTGGCCGAGGGCGGGCCGGACCCGGCCGATCAGTGGATCGGTGATATGGCCGGCGTCGAGGCTGTGGGCTGTCCTGGACCCGCGTGGACGCCGACAGCAACGCGAGCATCCGATGGTCGTGCTGCCGCGAGCTGATCCGTGATCCAGGCACGCGCGAGCAGCTGCTCGGCTGCCACGACGGCGTCCCCGGTCATGGCTTCGGCCGGCGACTGGACGCTGAACGAAACCATCCACGACATGGCCCACCGCCGCCACCTCATCGTTTCGCCTGCTTGTTCATGTCTCCCGCTCCGCTTCTCTCCCGTGCTGCGGGCCGTTGTACCCAGGCGCCGCACCATCAACCGGTGGTTTCTCACGCCAGATGCCGCGAAGCTTTGAGGCTAGTCAGGAACAGCACGGAACCGCTGGTGAGGAGCGTATTGACGCCTCATCCGGTCCGTGGCCGCGACCTGATCAAAGTTGTGCGGGCGTACGGGCGGCTCCTTCATCCGGCTGCCCGGGCGTCCGGGTCGGACCCCCACGCGCGTGCATCGGTGGACACCGGTCAGTTGCTGTCGTCCTGTCAACACCTCGTGAATGTTGAGCACGTTGCACCTCGGGAAAATTGACCCCGGCGTGTTTCTAGGCCGCGTTCTGGCGACCGCGGACGGGGGTGAGGCCCGCGTGGTCGGAATCGACTTGGGCCAGGCAGTAGCGAGTCTTACGATCAAGCCCATGAGCAGCACTCCGGAGTCCTGGACCGTTCGCCACTTCTCCCAGGCCAACCCCAAAGGCCCGGGCTGCGATAGTGTGCCGGCGCTCTTGCGGAGGCTGGCAGATTCGATCGAGGCACTGGGCCCGGTTGAGGTTCAGGATGTCGTAATCCAGTCGGAGATGACCGAGTTCGGATCCTGGCGGTCGGGCACGGTCTACTTCCACCTGTCCGAAGACGACTGAGCACGGATCGCGGCGCCGATGAGTAAGGCCGGGCCAGGGCCGCTGCCGTGACGTGCTGCCTAGTCGCGGCTGGCGCGGTCCTTGGCGAGGAGTCCGCGGCGGGCACGGGTCCGGTAGGAATCGCCGGTGAGGGTGAGAACCTCGGCGTGGTGCACCAGACGATCGATCATGGCCACGGCGACAACGTCATCGGAGAACGTCTCACCCCATCGCCCGAAGGGCAGGTTCGAGGTGACCATGACGGAGCCCTGCTCGTATCTTGAGCCTATGAGCTGGAAGAACAGGTTCGCAGCATCCTGATCGAACGTGGTGTAGCCAACTTCGTCGATGATGATCAGCCGGTAGCGGCGGATCTTCTTCAGCTCGGCTTCGAGCCGTCCGGCCTGGTGGGCGTCCTGGAGTCGGGTAATCCAGTTGCTGGCGGTGTCGAACAGCACCTGTCCCTGATCGACTCCGCTTGTCTCGACGGCCCTCCACCGCCATCCGGCTCGGCGCCGATCACGTCTCGCCCGCGCGGCGTGGCGACGACGGCCGATTCGGGTCCGTGCCATACCGAGGTCCGTCGGATCGCCACCAGCGCGGCGTCGTCGTCACGCTGGCCGCCCGCATAGGCCAGCAGATCCCGGCGAAGGTGGTTCACCAAGGCCTCGGGAGCCGCGTCGGCCCAGCGTGCCGCGCGTTCAGCCAGGGGGTAGAAGGCGCCGGTGGAGTCGCGCGCCTCGGTGACTCCGTCGGTGAGGAGCAGCAGGGTGTCGTCGACGTCGAACGGGATGGTCACGGTGGAGACGGGACTGAGGGCCATGGCCTGCAGGCCCAGTGGCGGAGCGGCCTCCGCGCCGCCCACCACCACGGCCTCGCCGTGCCGCAGTCGCAGCGGCGACGGATGGCCGCAGTCGGTCAGGTACGCCAACGGCTCGTCGTCGGGGAACTCCAGCAGCAGCGCGGTGATGAAGTGCTCCCCGGTCTCGTCGCCGGACGCGGCGAAGTCGAGCAGGTAACGCTGGACGTGCCGGTCCAGGACACCAGCCAGTTCGGTCAGGTCAACCGCGCGTGCTGCGACCAGGCGGAACGCGCTGAGCAGCAGGGCCGCCTCGCCGACCGCGGCCAAGCCCTTGCCGCGGACGTCTCCGATCAGCAGCCGTGTCGCATGCGGGGTGCGGGTGGCGGTGTACAGGTCACCGCCGATCTGCGCCTCGTCCTCGGCGGCCAGGTAAGTGCTGGCGATGTGCAACGGCCCGATGTGGTCCGGCAACGGCCGGAGCAACGCCCGCTGCGCGGCCTCGGCCACGGATCTGACCTGCGCGAGCTGGCGGGCGCGGCGCTCGCGGACGACCGTGAAGACGACGATCAGGACCGTCAGCACCGTCAGCGCGACGATCTGGGCGATGTGGTTGCTGGTGGTGAGCCCGCCGTGGAAGACGGCGATCACCACCTGCGCCGCGACGGCGAGCGCGCCGATCCCGGCCGTCGCCAGGGCGCCGGCGAGCGAGGGCGCCAGCGCGGGCGCTATGACCAGGAGCGGGCCCAGGTGGATGTCGGTGGGAGACCGGAGGTCGACCGTCGCGATCACCACGATGAGCGCGACGGGAAGCAGCAGCAGCACCCGGCTGCGCTGCCCCGGCCAGTCGCCATCGGTCCACCGGGAGCGGACACCCATGGTTCAAATGTGCTCTGAACCTGGGCCCCGCGCATGTGCGCCGCCGCCGGGCAGTCGGTCTTCCACTCGGCCGGCCTCACCCGCGCGGCGGTGCGCAGGCAGTAGAGCCGGCAGAACCGGGGGCACAGGTCCGCTGGAGGCAACCTCCAGGTCGTCCATTCTTCAACGAGGCCGGTCGGCCCGGAATCCGGAGGCAGCACCATGAGCGTCGGCTACGACCAGACCCCGCACAGCGAGGTCGCGCTGGCCGAGGCGGCTTCAACAAGTTCGAGGGCAAGATCCACGTCGACGGCACCCATCCGGAGCACAGCAGCTCCGGGGCTGAGGGTGCCGAGAAGTTCATCCCCGCTGGTCATCGGCTCGTGGTCGTGCCAGTCGAGCGGCGATGAGCCCGGGAGGTTGGTCTTTTGGCTGGGCACAGCTGATCGGCGCAAAGGCTGACGGACTTCAACAAGGAAGCCTGGGGTTCGAGTGCGGTGCTCCCGACAGGATTCGAACCCGCGACCATCGGAATAGGTGGTCGTGATCTTGTCAACTATCAGTGATGGCCAGCTCGAACCACACCACTTTGCCGTGCGCGGTCCGGCTGGCGCCCCAGCGCTGAGCCAGTCGGCTGACCAGGAACAGTCCGCGGCCGTTCTCGTCGAGATCGCCGGCCTCGAGCAGGATCGGGAGGTAGTGGTCGTCGTCGCGCACTTCGCACAGCAGGGTGCTGGTGTGCAGCAGCCTCAGCTCGATCGGGCCGGTGGCGTAGCGGATGGCGTTGGTGACCAGTTCGGTGACCAGTAGCTCCGCGATGTCGTGGAGCTCGCTCAGGGACCAGCCGGCCAGGGTCTGACGGATCAGCCTGCGGGACCGGGCCACCGCCGCCGGACGGGGGCTGAGCAGCCAGTGCGCCACGTCCGAAGCAGCGACTCTGGACAACCGCGCGGCCAGAACGGCGACGTCGTCCTCGTGCCTGTCGGGATCAATCGTGCCGATGAGCGCGTCGCACAGCGCCTCGGGGTCGGTCGTCGCCGGTCTGGCCAGCCGCAGACTCTCGGCCAGGGCCTCGATCCGCCCCCCTATGTCGTCTCCGCGCGCCTCGACCAGGCCGTCGGTGTACATCAGCAGCGTGTCGCCGTCGCGGATCGGGATCCGCACGGTGTCGAAGGCGACGCCGCCGACCCCGATCGGCGCGCCGGACGGAACCGCGACCGGCTCGACGCCGCCGCCGCGGCGCACGATCAGCGGCGGGAGGTGGCCGGCGTTGGCCAGCTGGCAGATGCCGGCGATCGGATCGTAGACCACATACATACAGGTCGCCAGGTGATCGTCGCCCATGCGCTGAGCCAGGTTGTCGAGTTGGCGCAGCAGTTGGTCCGGCGGCAGATCCAGGGCCGCCAGCGTCTGCACCGCGATGCGCAGGTGGCCCATCGCCGCGGCCGAGCGCACGCCGTGCCCCATGACGTCGCCGATCACGATTCCGACCCGGCTTCCGGACAGCGCCATGGTGTCGAACCAGTCGCCCCCCACCTCGACTTCCGGATTGCCCGGCAGGTAGCGGTGCGCCACCTCGACGCCGGTGAGCCCGGAGGGCGCGGACGCCGACACGGCCCGCTGGAGCTCGGCCGTGGTGGCCTGCTGACCCCGGTACAGACGGACGTTGTCGATGCTGAGCGCGACCTGCGCGGCGAGCTGTCCGATCGTCAGCACGTCGGCGTCGTCGAACCGGTGCCGCTCCGGCCGCCGCGTCACCGCCACACAGCCGAGCACGCGACCGCGGACCGACAACGGCACCGCCAGGTAGGCGCGGCCCGCCACCAGCGGGATCAGGTCGCGGGTACCGTGGTCGAGCGCCATGGCGGCGGCTTGAGCCGGCGCCACGCTCGGCACATACACCGGCAAGCCCGTCGCCATCGCCTCGTGGCACGGGCTGGTCGCGTACATGATCCGGACCGCACCCTCCGGCATCACTTCGCGCCAGCGCCCGGGCGGATCGTCGTCGGCGACGGCCACCCGACGCATCAGACTCACAGCAGTGGCGTGCGGCGACAACGGTGCCGGGGCACCGTCCACGAACAGGGCGTCCAGCAGGTTGATGGAGGCGAAGTCCCCCAAGCGGGGCACCAGGGCTGCCGCGAACTGCTGGGCGATCGCGACCATGTCGACGCCCGTGCCGATCGCCTCAGTCGCCTCCTTGAGGAATTTCAGGTGGTCGTGCACGTCCACATGCCCACGTCCCTGGTCACGCCGAACTCGATCCCCCCTCTAGGGATCACCGCCGTCCGCGCGACGGCACAAGTAGAACAATTGAACCTCTGGCCCGGCCTCCGAGGTTTCCGGGGCGTAGGACATCGTCCGCGCCGGCTCGACGATGAAGCCCGAATCCTGCAGGATCGACCGAAGCTCGTCCCGCAAATACCCCGTCACCCGGATGCGGCCGCCCAGAAACGGGATCGGGACGTCGTCGATGTCGGCCTCGACCATGGCCAACGCCATGAGCCCCTGCGGCACCAGGATATCGCGCAGCAGCCCCAAGGCATCGCGCAGTCTGGCGCGCGGCAGGTGCAGCAGCGAGAAGAAGGCCGTCACACCGTCGAATCGACCGAACTCCGGCGCCAGGTCCAGAACGTCGCCCAGGACGAACCGGGCCTGAGGGACGTTCGCCTGCGCGATCTCGAGCATCCGCGGAGAGATGTCCAGACAGGTGACCTCACATCCGGCGGAAACGAGCTGTCGGGCGGTCGGCAGCCCGGTGCCGCAACCGACGTCCAGGACGTGTGCGCCCGCCGGCAGTTCCTCCAGGAGGGTCTCGGCACACGCGACCTGCCCTTCCTTATGAGGAAAGGCCTCGTCGTAACGCGCGCCGATGGCATCGTAGGCGCGCGCCTGGACGGCCTCGCGCTCGATCCAGGCGGCGTCCCTGTGAGCCTGCGGGTGCAGTCTCTGCACAACCATGCGCACCCCATGGTTCACACGGCGGACGTCCGGAAATACTCGCAGGTCAATTCTAGACGCGGTCCGCGCCGACGGCACCAAGCCCCCCACGCGGCCGGCTGCGGTCGAACTTTCGACAGCTCGGAACGCCACTGGTATTGACCACTGGTATTTACCAGTCGCATGATGTCCGCCATGACAACCCCCCACCGCGGGCGCCGGATCATGGCCATGGCCATGACGACCGCCGCCGCCGCGACCCTCACGGTGGCCTCCGGCGCCGCCTTCGCCAGCAACGCGCATCAGCTCAGACCGGTTGCCGCGGGCGCGACCGCGGACGCGGCCGGGCCGCTTCAGGTCCAGGAATGGCTGTATCCGGGTCCTGTCGGGAACGTCACCTGCTCCGCTCCGGCCGAGTACGCGGACGGTCGCGTTCAGAAGGGTGTGCTCAAGGCCGAGTACATCGACATCGATGGGTCGGGCGATCCTGAGACGCTGTTTGCGAGCAATCCCGCCTATGCGTGCAACGGCTACAGCGCTGCGAATGTCGCCGACGTCAAGGCGCACTCGGCTCAGCAGTACGTCACGGTCTCGCTCGCCGATCTGTCGTCCGAGGAGGCGTTGACCGGTTCGCCCGCCAAGACTGCCGCCGCGATATCGGCGATCACCTCGTTGGTGAAGAGCATCGGGTTCACCGGGGCTGATGTCGACTTCGAGAACTACTGGTCGTGGGTCGGCGACGACCAGGCCAACTACTACAACTTCCTGACGCGGCTGGCCGCGAGCCTGCATGCCAGCGGGCTCAAGCTGCAGGTCGAGGGGCCGCCGGACACCACTACCGGGTTCAACTACGGCACGGTCCTGGCCGACGGGGTCGACCAGGTGGTCATGATGGCCTACGACGACGAGTACCAGTCGCCGGTGGGCAGTACCTGCCTGGCGTTCTCCCCCTACTCCTGGATGCAGGACCTGCTCAGCGGGGCGCTCGCGCAGATTCCGGCGGCGCAGCGGTACCGCTTCGTCGCCGGGCTGCCGGCGGAGGCGTACACGGCGACGGCCAAGTGCCAGACCATCGTCGGGAATCAGACCGTTGCGGACATGGCCAAGGCACCCGGCTACTCGACCGACCCCGCGGTCATCGCCTCGCGCCGCGACCCCGGTTCCGGCGAGATCCGCTGGAGCTCGGGCGGTGCGTTCTACGACTACGTCGACCAGACCGCGTTGGACTCCAAGCTGCAGTTGGTACGGAACCTGGGCATCTCCACCATCTCAGTGTGGACGCTCGGCGGTGGCAACGCCTGGTTCTCCGCCAACGCGCTGAACGCTGTGGGCCCGACCACTTACGTGGGGACCGCGAGCAACCGTTGCCTGGACATGCCGAGCAGCGCCAACCAGACCCGCGCGGACGTCTACGACTGCGACGGCTCGGCGAACCAGAGCTTCGTGCACGCCACCGACAACTCACTCCAGGTCCTCGGCAAGTGTCTGGACGCGCAGGGGCGCAAGACGGCCCCCGGAACGCCCGTGGTCCTGTACACCTGCAACGGGCAGACCAACCAGCAGTGGGCGTGGCGCTCGGACGGCACGTTCGTCGGCGTCCAGTCCGGCCTGTGCCTGGACGTCACCGGCGGCGCGGTCGTCGCGCCGAACGGGACGTCCATGGAACTGTGGCCGTGCACCGGTCAGTCGAACCAGGCGTGGACCGCGCGCTAGGACTGGTCAGCGACATTAGAACTGGTAAGCAAGATGTCGCGTCGGTCTGGGCTCCGCCTAGGCCGGCGCGGCGAAGTACGGGTCGGCGGGCATCCCCGCCCCGGCGTCCCCGGTGCCCGTGGCCCACTGACCGGCCAGCACCCGCCCGCCGCCGCGGCTCTTGGCCAGTGACAGCCGGGACACCACGCGGTACCGGTCGCCCCGGTACACCGAGTGCGCGAACTCCACGACCCGGCCGTCGGCGTCCTCGGTGACCCGCTCGAACAGCAGCGCCGGGAAGTGGACGGGTACGCCGAGCAGCCCGGCCTCCTCCTCGTCGGTGACGGTCGGCTCGATGGTCTGCACCGCGTCGGTCACACCGATCCCGTACCGCGTCTCCAGAAGCTCGTAGAAGGAGTTCTCCTCCAGGTCCCGCGCGGTGATGCCGGGCACCAGGCGCTCGGGCAGGTACAGCGTGTCCACCGACATCGGCTCGCCGTCGACCAGGCGCAGGCGGACCACGCGCAGCACCGGCGCCGAGGGCGCCAGCCGCAGCCGGCGGCCGACCCGCGCGCCGGCGCTGATCGCGGTGAAGCTGACGGTGCGGCTGCTCCAGGTCCCGGTCACGCCGGCGACGGCGTGCGCCGTGTGCGGGTTCTGCGGCGCCGGGGCCAGGTTCTGCGCGATCTTCGGCCGGGCCACGAACATGCCCTGCCCGTGCCGCTTGACCAGTAGCCCGTCGCGGACCAGGTCCTCGGCCACCGCCCGGACCGTCGGCCGGGAGACCGACAGCTGCGCGCACAACTGACGCTCGGAGGGGATCGCCTGGCCCGGTTCGGCGGTCTCCACCAGGTCGAGCAGGTGGTCGCGGACACGATCGCGCTTGGCATGCCGCGATTGCGCCGACGCCGGGACCCTGCCGTCCATGTCACTGCTCCTTCGTGCGCGGTTGCCTCCGGGGCGGGCGCGAACGACCCCGAACCAGTTCATGGTGCCGTACCGGGGGCCACTGGTCAATCTCTTGTGCAACTGGTAAACGAACTGGTAAATATTCGCGAACCACTCCTCACGCGATCGAGGTATGCATGAACAGACCACGCAAGGTCGGCTCCCTGGCGGCCGTACTGTGCGCCGGCGCGGACGACACCACCCCGGTGACCATCCCGCAGGAGTACCTGGACGCGGCCCGGATCGACGGCTGCGGGGAGGTCAGGGTCGTGTTCCGGGTGGTGGTCCCGATGACGCGGCCGGCCATCGCGGCGGTCGCGCTGTTCCAGTTCTTCTCGGCCTGGAACGACTTTGGCCTGGCCGTGGAGTGGAACCTCACCATCGCCGCCACGCTGATCGCCATGGCCCCGGTGATCATCGTGTTCTTCCTCGCCCAACGCGCCTTCATCGAGGGCGTCACCATGACAGGAGTCAAGGGTTGAAGATCGTCGTCGTCGGTGGCGGTTCCACCTACACCCCCGAACTGGCGGACGGGTTCGCCCGGCTGTACGACCGGCTCCCGCTCGACGAGCTGGTGCTGGTCGACATCCCGGCCGCCGCCGAGCGGCTGGAGCTGGTCGGCGGCGTCTCGTCGCGCATCTTCGGCCGGCTGGGGCATCCCGGCCGGGTGCTGACGTCCACGTCCCTGGACGAGGTCCTGGACGGCGCCGCCGCGGTGCTGCTGCAACTGCGGGTCGGGGGCCAGGCAGCCAGGCACAGCGACGAGACGTTCCCGCACCTGTGCGGCTGCGTCGGCCAGGAGACGACCGGGGCCGGCGGGCTGGCCAAGGCGCTGCGGACGGTTCCGGTTGTCCTGGACATCGCCGAGCGCGTCCGCCGGGCAGCTCCGCAGTCGTGGATCGTCGACTTCACCAACCCGGTCGGCATCGTCACCCGCGCATTGCTGGACGCCGGACACCGCGCGGTCGGTCTGTGCAACGTCGCCAAGGGCTTCCAGCACACGTTCGGGGACTGGCTCGGCGTGGACGCCGAGTCGGTCCAGCTGGACCACGTCGGACTGAATCACCTGACATGGGAGACCGGCGTGCGGGTGGACGGCGTGGACGTGCTGCCCAAGCTGCTCGCCGAACACGCCGACAGCCTGGCCGCACGTTGCATGCTGCCGGTGGACATGCTGCGCGGGCTCGGCGTGATCCCGTCCTACTACCTGCGCTACTACTACGGGCACGATCGGGTGGTCGCCGAGCAGCGCGGCACGCCGTCCCGGGCCGAGGAGGTGACCCGGCTGGAGCGCGAACTCCTGGAGATGTACGCGGATCCGGCGCTGGACACCAAGCCGGAGCTGCTCGGCGAGCGCGGCGGGACGTACTACTCCGAGGCCGCGGTGGAACTGGTCGGCGGGCTGCTGCGCGACACCGGCTCGACGCAGGTGGCCAACGTGCGCAACGGCGGCACGTTGCCGTTCCTGAAGCCGGAGGCGGTGATCGAGGTGCCGTGCCGCGTCGGCGACAACGGCGCGGTGCCGCTGCCGGTGACCCCGCCGGAGCCGCTGTACGCCGGGCTGATCGCGCATGTGGCGGCTTATGAGGAGCTGGCCGTGCGCGCCGCGGTCGAAGGCGGGGTCGAGCGAGTCGAGGCGGCACTGCTCGCGCATCCGCTGATCGGGCAGGCCGATCAGGCCCGGCAGCTGGCGTCCGAGCTGGTCGCGGCCAACGGCGCGCACCTGCCGTGGGCGACGGCGTGACGCCGCTGCTGCTGGCCGTCGACGGCGGGAACAGCAAGACCGACGTGCTGCTGGCCGACGCCGACGGCCACGTCCTGGGGCGGGTGCGGGGCGGGCCGTTCCGGCCGCAGGTGACCGGGGTCGGAGCGGCGCTCGACGGGGTGGATGAGCTGATTGCCCAACTGATGGCAGGCTCGGCGGCCGTCGCACGGCTCTCAGCGTTCGTCGCCGGCGCCGACCTCCCGTCCGAGGAGCGCGACCTGGCCGCGGCCGTCGCCGCACGCGGCTGGGCCGAGCGGGTCGACGTCGCCAACGACACCTTCGCGGTGCTGCACGCCGGCTCCGAGAGCGGATGGGGTGTCGCAGTGGTCTGCGGTACCGGGATCAACTGTGTCGGACTGGCTCCGGACGGCCGGACCGCGCGCTTCCCGGCCCTCGGCGCCATCTCCGGCGACTGGGGCGGCGGGATCGACCTCGGCGCCGCGGTCCTGTGGCACGCCGCGCGCGACGAGGACGGCCGCGGTCCGGCCACCGCACTCGCGGCCGGGGTGCGAAGCCACTTCGGCCGCGACACGGTCGCCGCGGTGACGGAGGCGCTGCACACCGGCGCGCTCGACACCGCCGCGCTGCCCGGCCTGACGCGGCCGCTGTTCGCGGCGGCGTCGGCCGGCGACCCGGTGGCGCTGTCCCTGCTCGACCGGCAGGCCGACGAGATCGTCGCCATGGGGGTCACGGCGTTGCGCCGGCTGGCCCTGCACGAGCAGCCGGTCGAGGTGGTGCTCGGCGGCGGAATCCTGGCCGCCGGCCACCCCCGCCTGGCCGAGCGGGTCGCCGCAGGTTTCGCCACGGTCGCACCCGGCGCGGTGCTGCGCACGGTCCACAGGCCGCCGGTGGTGGGTGCCGCGTTGCACGCGTTGGCGACGCTGCATACGGCCCCTGAAACGCTACGGGCTGCCCGCTCGCGCCTGCTCGACGCCTGCCAGGCCGAGGAGGCGGCATGAGCAAGGAGCTGAGCCGGTGGGCCGATGCCACGATCTTTCCCGGGTTCTCCGGGACGGTTGTTCCCGACTGGCTGAAGCGGCGGATCGCCGAGGGCATCCGGGGCGTGGTGCTGTTGCGGTTGGTCCAGGCCGCGAGCCGGGTCGAGGTGCTGCTCGGCGGGCCGCTGACCGGCCCACCTCTGGTCATCGAGGTCGCCGACGAGCCCACCCCGGCGATCGGCGAGACCGGTTGGGGCCTCGGCCTCGGACGACTGCTGGCCCGGCGCCGTCCTGGCCCTGATCGCGGCGCGGCCCGACGCGATCCTCGTCGAGATGGGACTCCCCCACCACCGAGCCGCGCCGGGGGCGGCGTTCATCGGTACCCGCGGGACGTCGCGCGTCAGCGCGCTCGCGGCGGTGGAGGTGCTGATGGGCGACTGGTGATCGTCAGCCGAGTTGGCCGCCGAGCACCGTGGCGATCTGGTTCACGACCTCCTGGCCGATGGCGTTCGCCCCACCGAAGACCTCCACGCCGTGCAGCGTCGACGACCACCCGTGCAGCGTCACGAGCAGACCCGGGTCCGCGGACTCGGTGCCGGTGAGCAGCAGCGGCTGGCGGGCGTTGGCGGCGAACGCGCCTCCGGTCAGCGCGTCCGGGAAGTTGTAGGCGTAGGCGACGCCGACGCCGGTCGGGGCCGAACCCGTGGTGTGGACGACCGCGGCGGCGACGTCTTCGGCCGTCGCGAACCGGTCGGGGCCGGCCAGGCGGTTCACCGTCTTCGCGGCGGTCTTCAGCGTTCCCACGGCGGTCACGGCCGCGCCGCCCACCGCGTCGACGGTCTTGTGTCCGGCCAGGAAGGCGGCCGTGGCCGGGTCCAGTGTGGGGCCGTCGGACAGCACGATCGGGGCGTCGCGCACCGCGCCGAGCGGTCCCGCCGCCAGAGCGTCCGGGAAGTCCTTGCCGGTGGCGACGATGGCCTCGGGGGTCGGACCGAAGGACGCGGCGATCTGGAGTGCGGTCTGGAATCGGTCGCCGCCGCCGTAGCGGACCACGGTGTACCCCGCGCTGCGCAGCGACTTCTCGATGTCGGGCGAGACCGCGCTCGCGCCGCCGAGGACATAGACGATCTTGTGGGTACCGGGTCCTCCCAGGACGCGATCGATCTCGGCGCGTGTGGCGGTGTCGAGCCTGGACGGGTCGGTGAGCAGCAGCGGGCCGTGGAAGTGGGCTGCCAAGGGGACTCCGGCCAGCGCGTCGGGGCTGGCGTCGCCGCGGGCGAGGACGACCGACGCGGCCGCTCCGTCCCGCCACTGCGCCTGCGACGCCAGGCGTCCGGTGTCATAGCGATCGGTGCCACCGATGCGGCGGACAGTGGGTTTCACAGGCGGCTTCGGCTGAGGGGGCGTCGGCGGCGCGGGAGGCACCGTGATGGTGACGTTTTGGGACGCGCTGCCGGTCCAGCCGTACTGATCGGTGACGGTGATCGTGACGTTGTAGGTGCCCGATGCCGCGTAGGGGTGGACGAAGGTGCCGAACGCGGTCTTCTGCGTCACGGGTGCGGAGCCGTCCCCGAAGGTGGCCGTGGCCGATACCAGCGTTCGACCGGTGTCCATGGACTCCGCGAAGACCGACCCTTGGGGGATGTCAGTGCCGGGGCCGCCCGGAGCGACGTAGATGTCCGGCGTGAAGGTCTCCGGCTGCACCCAGGTCTGGGTCGTCGTCGAGAAGGTGGAGCCGCCCGCGTCGGTGACTTCGACCTTGACCGTGTAGGTGCCGTCCGCCTTGTAGGTGTGGACAGCATCCGGCGAGGTCTGCGGACCGGTGGATTCGCCGTCGCCGAAGAAGACGTCGTAGCTGACGACAGGTGACCAGGACGGCCCGACGCTGACGTTCATCGTCTCGGTGCGGTAGTCCTGCGGCGTGATCCCGCCGGATCCGGACACCTGGATCCAGGGCGTGACGGGGCGGCTGAACTCGAAGGCGCCACGATCCGCGTAGCTGACCGGCCCGACACCCGTGTCCGCGACCTCGGGGTCGTCGACTCGTGCATCGCCGCTGATGTCTGCCGACGGCTCGTCGCGCGCGCCGGAATCGGCGGAGTCGATGGCCGGCGAGCCGGTGACCAGGTCGTATTCCGGCCGTTGACGGCCGGCACCGGGGGCCGGCACAGGCGACCAGAAGCCGGGGTCGGCGGTCAGATCGTGGCTGCCACCGCCCGCGGTGTCGAAGGCGGCGGCATCAGCGTAGGGACTGCCGTTCCACCGCACCACCGGGCCGCCGGGGGCCGCCGTGGTGAGGATGTTGTAGCCGACCTTCACGGTGCCGGAAGCGGAGAGGTCCAGGGCGATGCCGACCCGGGAGCCGAGCGTCGTCGCCTGGCTCGCGATGTCGTTCTCGACGCCGACGTCCGAGGACGTGCCGGTCACCGCGATGGAGCTGCCGCCGTTCCCGTCGAGGGTGTTCGACACGACGTCGACGGTGCCGGAGTCGGCGACCGTGATCCCGCCGCCGTCGTCGGCCGCGACGAGATCGTCGGCGATGACGACGTCGGAGGACCCGGTCACACTGATTCCGGGGCCCTTCGCCCCCGCGATCTCACCACCGGTCACCGTGGCGCCGGTGACTCCGTCCAACCGCAGCGCGGGGATCGTCGGGTCCGGCGCCGCCACGCCGGACTGGGAGTCCCCCAAGCCGGGACGCGTCAAAGTGACGTTCTGCGACGCCCGGGCGATCACGGCCTCGCCCGCGGTGCCGGCGATCTTCACATTGCTGAGCGTCACGTCATGCTGATGATCGATCAGCACCCCGTAGGGTCCGCCGGTGATCGACGCCGCGATGCCGCTCAGGGTGACGCCGGATTTCGTGACGTCGATCCCGCCCTGGAACTGTCCGATGAGATTCAGTGTGGTTCCGGCGGTCACCAGAGGCGAGGCGAAAGCCCCTGCCACCGTGCAAAAGGGCACAGCCGCGTTACCAGGGCTCGAAGGCTTGTCCGAGCACGTCGAACGCCCGGGCTCGACGAGCACCGTGTTCCCGGCGGCATGCGCCGTCACCGGGGCGAGCCAGGCCACCAGCGTCGAGCCGGTCACCGCGAGCACAGAAATACGCCGAGCACGCATACGAAAGCCCCCACCCACCGAGAACCCGCCGAATAGGGCTCGGCGTCCATGATCGGCGAGACGAGCCGATTGATTTTCTTCGCCGCTCGGAGCGGTGTCAACTGTGCGGCTCGAGCGCCATGTCGAGCGCCGCCCGGCAATGCAGCGCGGTGGTCGGGAAGATGGGAACCGCGAGGTCGTCGATCCGGACGCTGAGTTCGAGCTCAGTGCATCCCAGGACGATCCCGCGGGCTCCCCGGGCCACCAGCCGCTGCCCGATCTCGATCAGCAGGTCGCGCGATTCCCGGGTCACGACACCGACGCAGAGCTCGTCGTAAATGATCCTCTGCACCTGCTGGCGGTCCGCCTCGTCCGGGATCAGCGACTCCACCCCGCCGGCCGAGAGGCGCTGCCGGTAGAAGTCCTGCTCCATCGTGTAGCGAGTGGCCAGCAGGCCGATGCGGTCGAGCCCGGCGGCCCGGACCGCCCGCGCCGTGACGTCGCCCAGGTGCAGCACCGGGCAGCCGACCGCCGCCGCGACCTGGTCGTAGACCTTGTGCATCGTGTTGGTGCCGATCATGATCAGCTCGGCGCCCGCCGCCTGGAGCGCCCGGGCCTCGGCGGCCAGCACGTCGCCGGACGCCGCCCAGTCGCCGTTCTGCTGCATCTGCTCGATCGGCGCGAAGTCCACCGACGAGACGACCACCCGGGCCGAGTGCAGACCGCCCAGACGCTCCTGGACGCCCTGGTTCAGGAGCCGATAGTACTCGGCGGTCGATTCCCAGCTCATGCCGCCGATCAGGCCGATTTTCCGCATGGGTCAACGGTGGACCGCCGCGGGATCTTGCCGCAACTCGAGAACGGACAGCGGCGATGAGGGCGGTACGGGCGACGCGCTTCGTTCCACCATCCGATGTCCGGCGTTCAGCCCTGGCTGGAGCCGCACCGTCGGGGTCCTTGTACCGTCGCCGCCAGCCGGGACGATACAAGGCTCTTACATGGGGGGACGTACGTTGGTGTCCAAGTTTCGCCCGGCAGTGTGCCGGGTGGCTTCAGCCGTCCTGGCATTCTGCTTCTTCGCGGCCGGGGTGGGCCCGGCGCCGGCGAGCGCGGCGGCGTACGTGCCCATCACCGGAGCCGGGTCGACGTGGGTCGGGAACGCGATGAACCAGTGGACGTCGCAGGTCGCGCAGCAGGGGGTTCAAGTCTCCTATGCCGGCACCGGGTCGACTGACGGCCGGATCCAGTTCCGCGGCGGATCGGTGGACTTCGCGGTCAGCGACGTTCCGTACGGCCTGGTCGACAAAGGGGTCGTCGATCCGCTGCCCGCGCAGCCGTTCGCCTACGCCCCGATCGCCGGGAACGGCCTGGCCTTCATGTACCACCTGACCTCCGGCGGGCATGAGATCACCGGTCTGCGGCTGGACCCGGTCACCGGCGCCAAGGTCTTCACCGGTGTCATCACCACGGGGAACGATCCTGAGATCGCGGGCGAGAACCCCGGCGTCGCGCTCCCGGCACGGGAGATCGTGCCGGTGGTGCGCTCGGACGGGGCGGGGACCTCCGCGCAGCTGACGGCGTGGTTCGCGAACCAGCCCTCGCTCGCGCCGATCTGGAACGCGTACTGTGCGGCGAGCGGTCGGGCAACGCCTTGCGGCCAGACGTCTTACTACCCGGTGCCGTCGTCGGCCGGCGCGCATTTCGTGGCGCAGTCGTTGGACACCGGCGTCGCCGATTACGTCGCCCAGCCCAGTTCGGAAGGCGCGATCACCTATACCGGGTACTCCTACGCGCTTCAGTCCGGTTTCCCTGTAGCGAAGCTGCTCAATGCGGGCGGAGCGTATGTCCTGCCGGCTGCCGGCAACGTCGCCGTCGCGCTGCAGAGCGCGAGGGTGGATGCTCAGGGGCTCGCCGACGTCAGCCGTGTCTACACGAGCGGGGATCCGCGTGCTTATCCGCTGTCGAACGTCAGCTACATGATCGTCCCGCTGTCGACGGCGGCCCCCTTCACGACCGCCAAGGGCCTGACCCTGGGCACGTTCGCCGACTACGCGCTGTGTCCGGGCCAGCAGACACTCGCCCAGCAGGGATCCGCGCCGCTGGCGCCGTCGATCGTGCAGACGTCGCTGGCCACCATCGCCAAGGTGCCCGGAGCCGGTGACAACGCGAGCCCGGCCTGCACGGATCAGACAGCCGCGCTGATCGCGGACACGCCGCAACCACCACCGTGCGACATGGCCGGCAGCACGGTCTCCTGCACCACCGGCGCGAATCCGGTGCCCGCGCTCGCGATCTCGCCCGGCGGCGCGGCGCACCAAGGCGACCCGGTGTCCTTCACCGCGACCGTCGACCCCGGCCTCGCCGGAACGTTCACACTGGCCGTGACAGCAGGGCCGCAGCCCGCGACGCCCTTGACGTTCGCGGACGTCGACGGCACCGGGAACTTGGTGCTGACCACCCTCGCGGCGGGCAGCTACGAGTTCGTCGTCTCGTTCACCCCCAGCGGCGGCCCGGCGTGGACCACGTCGAGCCAGCCGGTCGACATCACCATCGCACCGATCAACCATGCCCCGGTGGAGACGGTGACCACGGTCCTGCCGCCGGGCGCCCTCGCGATCGCGGTCTCCGGCGCCCCGACCGTGGTGCTCCCCGACACGGTCCTGAACCCCGCGGGCGACCTCTTCCAGACGACAGGTGCCCTGACCCCGATCGTCGTCACCGACAACCGCGCGGCCTCCCCCGGCTGGACGGCCACCGCCACGGTCACCGACTTCAGCGACACGGCGGGCCACTCCTTCGACGGAGCGAACCTGGGCTGGACCCCGTCGGTCATCGACACATCACCCGCGCAGACGGTCACGGCGGGTCCAAGCGTCGCGCCGAACGCGAACGGCGGGTTGAAGGCCGGCACGACCCTGGCGAGTTGCAGCGGGCTCGGCACCGTGCACCTCGGTGCGGCGCTGCAGTTGGACGTGCCCACGAGTACGATCGCCGGGACGTACACGGCGACGATGACGTTCACGGTGTTGTGAGCTGCGGATGGTCGCCCACGGTCGGCCGTAACCCGCTCCGCACCGACTCGAAGCTGGTTCAGCGCAAAGCGATGAGTCCTGCGTCAGTCGGCCTGAAGCCGCAGGCCTCGAAGGAGAAGGGGCGCAGATCCGGTTCGAAAGCGCCGCCATCCCAGGCGACGTTGACGAAGCCGACCAGGGCGGTGGCCTTTCGAGCGCAGACCCAGCCGAGGCTGTGACGATGCACTCGTGTGTGCCAGTCGGTGGCCGTCTGGCCGTGACCGAAGGCCTCCGCGTGGAGGGCGTTGACTGCTGCGTTGTCAAAATCACCGCGCCACTGATACGTGATCGTCATGGTCGCATCGTAGGTCGCTGCCGCCTAAAGGAGTTCCATGCCCCGCTTCATCCTGACCGGCACGCCGGGCTCGGGCAAAACGGCCATCCTGCGCCGGCTCGAACTGGACGGTCTGGCCGTCGTCGAGGAAGCCGCCACCGACGTCATCTCCCTCAACCAGGCCCGCGGCATCGACGAACCCTGGTCCGGTCCCGACTTCATCGACGAGATCGTCGCGTTGCAGCGACGACGCCAGCTCACCATCGGCGAGCACCAGATCGGACCGGTCCTGTTCGACCGGTCCCCGATCTGCACCTACGCCCTGGCCCTGTTCCTCGGCCACCCCGTCGGACAGTGCCTCGCCGCCGAACTCGACCGCATTCGTGACCAGGCGATCTACGACCGCCGTGTCTTCTTCGTCAAGAGCCAGGGCTTCATCGCCCCGACAGCCGCTCGGCGCATCAGCCTGGACGACGCGCTCCGCTTCGAGGCGATCCACGCCGAGGCATACCGCTCCATGGGCTACAACCTCGTCACCATCGAACCCGGCCCGCTAGACACCCGCGCCGCCCAGGTACGGGCCCTGGTATCACCGTCAGTGCGGCCCTCTTCCCGGTGAAAAGCACAGCAGCGGTCGGCGGCAGGCAGCGCCCTCCCGGCGAGGCGCGCCTTACCGCCGACTACTGTCACCGGGCACCGAGCACCCCCACCCAGCCGAAAGCCGGCGAGCAGGGGGGCACTGCTCACCGGCTCCCGGCCGTCAGTCAGCTCAGCTCAGCTCAGCTCAGCTCAGCTGTGCTTGAACACCACGGTCTCCGCCAACCACACCGTCGACCCACCAGTCCCGAACGTGCCCGCCGCCGTGGCCCCGGCGCCCGGAACCTGGTCCTCCACCAGCGCCTCCATATCCCCGGTGTTCGAGATGTCGACCCGCTGCGTGAACCCGCCGCCGGCGCTGAGCACATCACCGAACCCGGAGTCGGCATAGAAGCCCACTGCCAACTCCCCGGCCGCCGAGGCAGCCGCCGTCGCGCCGGAGGAGACCGTGGCTGCCGCGCCAGTGGTGCCGGTGGCGTGTGCCTGGGTGTCGACCGCTGCGAGCCCGGCCGCCGCCGACAGGCCCGAGTACTCCAGAGCCGCCAGGCCGATCGCGGCGCCGCCCGAGGACGCCTTTGCCGTCACCGTCGGCTTCGTGCCCCCGCCGCCGGTGATCGGGGCGCTCCACACGCTCATCTCCGTATGGTCGGAGGCGGTGAAGTGGCTGATCTCGGTATAGGTATCACCCGCGGTATCGGTAACCGCCGTGGCGGTGGCCGACGAGGTGTTCCACACGCCGACCTCCACAACCAACCGGTCGCCGACAGTGATAGGCGCCCCGAGCGTGACCGCCGCCGAGGAGGCGCTCGGCACATGCGTCGAAGCCTGCTGCACGAACACCGGCGCCGCCACATTCGTCGGCACCACCGCGTTCGACGGCGCCGAGGCCACTCCGGTGCCCGCCGAGTCGGTCGCGCTGACCGTGAACGTGTAGCTGGTCCCGTTGGTCAGGCCGCTGATGGTCGCCGACGTCGCCGGCGGCGTACCGGTGACGGTGGTCGGCGTCAGGGCGCTGCCGTTGGCATACGGCGTCACCGTGTACGAAGTGACCGCAGCCGCGCCGGAAGCCGGGGCGGTCCAGGAGACCGTCGCCGACGACGGCCCGGCCGTGGCGGTGACCCCGGTCGGCGCGCCCGGCACGGTCGGCGCCGCCGCGCTCAGGTGCACCGTGGCCGCGACCGACGGCACGCCGGCCTTGTTCACGATGAACAGCATGTAGTCACCGGGCGGCGCGATCGCGCCGCCGGCCGGCGCCTGCACCGACAGGGTCCCGTCGCCCGCGGTGAACGACAGCGGCACGAAGTGCTGGTCCATGTCCGACTGGTGGGTGTCGGCGGCGTAGGAGACCAGGTTCACCGAGGCGATCGAGGCCGCGTCCGGGGTCGTCACCGTCATCGCAGCACCGTACTGCGCGGAGCCGGGACCTGCGGTGATCGTCGGGCGCGGGCCGTTGAACAGGTACGAGGGCGAGTACACCTGGCTGTTGTACTGGCCCGGGTCGCTGGTGCTCTCCTCATGGCCGCCGCCGGCGATCAGCACGGTGCCGTCCGGCTCCAGCACCGCGGTCGAGTGGTAGTTGCGCGCCGCCGCGATCGAGCCGATCGTCGTCCACTGCTTCGTCGCCGGGTCCCAGATCTCCGCCGGCAGCACGCCGGAGGTCACCGTGTCCTGGTTCGAGGTCGGCTCCCCGCCGATGGCCAGCACCCGGCCGTCGGCCAGCATGGTCAGCGTGTGGTAGACCCGCGGGTAGTTCATCGGCGCGACCGGCTGCCAGGTCGGCGTCGCCGAGGTCAGGTCGATGGTGGCGGCCCCGGCGACCGCGGTGGTGGTGGAGGTGACGCTCGGCGAGCCGCCGCTGTACAGGATCTGGCCCGGCCGGTACATCACCGACGAGCCGTTCTTCAGGCCGCTGGCACCGACAGACGTCCACGTCTGGGCGTTGGCGTCCAGCCAGTAGGAGACGTCCTCGGACGGGCCGATCGTGAACACCTTGCCGTTGGGCGCCAGGTAGGAGAACGGGTACTCCTCCTCGTGCACCTGCGAGGTGTTGATCGCCGACAGCTCGGTCCAGGTGTTCGCGACCGGGTCGTAGATCTCGGGGGTGTCGGCCCAGACGTTGGCGCCGCTGGAGTTGCCGCTGATGGCGACATACCGGCCGTCCGGCAGCTCGGTCAGGTCCGGATACCAGCGTGGCAGGTGCATGTCGGCGACGCGGGACCAGGTCTGGGTGGCGGGGTTGAAGATGGTGGTGTCGACGATCCCGAGGTTGCCGGTCGAGGAGGCGCCGTAGCCGCCGACCACCAGCACCCGGCCGTCGGGCAGCTTGGCATTGCCGGCACAGAAGATGCTGGAGGGCGCGGTGATCTCGGTATAGGTGCCAGCGGCGGGGTCGTGGAGGTAGGTGGGCTCCGGCGTCTCCCAGCCGTCCCACTGCAGGTCCTTGCCGTCATCGAGCACCACCGAGTGCACGGCCACGATCGGCGAGGTCTGCAACGGCCCGAACTGCCCGGCCGGCACCGGGTCCGGCACCACCGAGTTCGACGGCTGCGACACCGGGCCGGCGCCCACAGCGTTGGCCGCACTGACGGTGAAGGTGTACGGCACGGCATTACTCAGCCCGGACACGGTCACCGACGGCGTCGGCGGCGTACCGGTCACCACGGTCGGGGTACCGGGGACGCCGTCGGCATAGGGCGTGACGGTGTAGGAGGTCAGCGGCGAACCGCCGTCCGGCGGCGCGGTCCAGGTCAGCGTCGCCGAAGCGCTTCCGGCCACGGCCGCCAGACCGGTCGGAGTACCGGGCACGGTCGCGGTGCCGGAGTTCTCCGCCTTGAGCACCACGGTCGCGGCAAGCCAGACAGTGCTTCCGCCGGTACCGAACGCGGCGTTCGGGGTGGCGCCGGCCGCGGAGGTCACCGCGTCCTCGACCGCGACCTCCATGTTGCCGGCGTTGGAGACGTTGGCCCGGCCAGTGAAGCCCGAGCCCGGCGTGATGGTGTCGCCGAACCCGGAGTCGGCGTAGAAGCCGAGCGCGAGCTCACCGGCGCCAGTGGTAGCCCCAGTAGCGCCGGACGCCACCGTCCCGGCCGCGCCGGTCTTCCCGGTGTTGTGGGCCTGTACGTCCACCACCGAGGCGCCGCCGGCCGAGGACACGCCCGAGTACTCCAGCGCCGCGACCCCGACGTCGGCGGTCGAGGTCGGCTTGGCCGTCACGGTCAGCGCACTGCCGCCGCCGGCGGTGACCGGCGCGGTCCACACGCTCAGCTCGGTGCCGTCGGAGGCGGTGAAATGGGTCAGCTCGGTGTAGGCGTTCCCGGCCGAGTCCGTCACCGAGCCGGCGGTCGCCGCCCCGGAGCTCCACACCCCCACCTCGACGATCATCCGGTCCCCCGCCGTGACGGCGGCGGCCGGCTTCGCCGACAGGGTACTGACGTTCGACGCGTGCGCCGTGGCCTGCTGCACGAAGCTCGGCGCGCCTCCTGAAGCCGCTGCGGGCGCGGTCGCTGATCCGACCGCGCCCAGGACCGTCACCACGGCCAGCGCTAGTGATGCCTTCACGTTCCCCCCACCTGTCGACGGCACGGCCGCTCGGCCGCGTGCGTTCAGAATCGGACGCGCGCCTGATCGGGGATAAGAGGTGACATCACTGAACACGGGTTAATTCGGGTGCTGCTATTCAGGGCCAGATGGAAGCCAGCTTCCAGACGTGCAGGCCCGCGACGGTGGCGCGGCCGCCCTCGGCGAACACGTCCAGACCGGTGCTCGCCGGATCCGGGAAGATCTGCGTGGTCAAGACCCGGGTGCCGTCGGCGGTGTAGACCTCGACCGAGGAGGCGTCCACCAGGATGTGCAAGGCCAGCGCGCCGCCGGTCAACGCCACCGGCGCCGACTCCACCGACGGGAACGACGGATCGAACCCGACGTCGCCGGAGGCAGTGCGGTCCACGAACAGCCGGCCGCTGCCCGCGTCGTAGCCGATGCGGGTGCGCTGGCCGCCGGCTCCGGTGCGGACGTCCAGGCCCACCTGGCGCGCGCCGTGCGGGTTGAGGCTGACCTGCGCCTCGAACTCCGGGCCCGCGTTGGCGGGGACGGGGACGGCAACGGGGACCGTCGTGGAGTCGAGCTGGATCGCCGACGTCGAGTACTGCGATCGCCGCAGCGAGTTCAGCGAGATCGGCTGCTGGGTCAGCTGGACCGTGCCGTCCACGGTGGTCAGACTGAGCCGGCGCGGCAGGCTGTCGGCGCTGCGCCACGGCGAGGTCGGGATGTTCTGGCCGTACTGCCAGTTGTTCATCCAGCCCACCATGATGCGGCTGCCGTCCGGGGTGTCGTTGAAGGTGCTGCTGGCGTAGAAGTCCGGTCCGTAGTCGATCCAGTGCGCGCGCTGGATCACCGACAACGCCGGGGCGGAGGCGGCCATGAAGTCATCGGCGAGGATATGACCCCAGCCGCCGGTGGCGTGGTCGACGATCTGGATCCGCGCCTGCTTGCCGACCAGGTCGTGCAGGTCCCAGGAGGCCCAGTCGAGGTTCTCGCTGTCCGAGCCGGTCGCCGAGCGCACCACCTGGCCGTCGACGACCAGGTTCACCGAGGTCTGGTCGTCCTTCGGCTCGGCCTTCTGGTCGGAGAACACGATGTCGCCGACCATCAGGTGGCCCCAGCCGCCGGTGGCGGAGTCCACGGCCTGGATCTGCGCCTGCTGCCCGGCGTAGGCGCTGACGTCCCAGTTTGTCCAGTCGAGCTCGCCGCTGTTCGTACCGGTGGCGCTGGCCACGACCTTGCCGCCGATCAGCAGGTTGACGGCGGTCGGCGCGGCGGCACCCCAGGGATGATCACCGCCGCCGACCTGCAGCCCGATGTAGTGCGAGGAGATCGTGAACGCCGGGGAGGTGACGGTCCCGGTGCCGCCGTCCCCGGCCGGGGAGAACGTGTCCAGGACACGCGGCGTGAGCTGGTTCGGCAGCTGCTCGGCCAGCGGCCCGGAGCCGGCGAAGGAGCCGGTGGCGCTCCAGCCCTCGTCGGCATAGGTGGTGCCGGCCGACCAGTCCTGGAACAGGGTTCCCGGCGGCGGCGTGCCGTCCCCGGCGCCCGCGACGTAGGGATGATCACCTCCGCCGACCAGGAAGTTGAGATAGAGCTTGGTGACGGTGAACGTCGGCGAGTCCAGCTCGCCGGTCGAGGGGTCGCCGCCGTTGTAGGAGTTCGCCAAGCCGGGCGGGGTGAAGCCGGTGACCTGCTGCTGGTCCGGCAGGGTTCCGGCCGCGGGCGCGGAGCCGAAGGCCGTGCCGGTCGCGGTCCAGGTCCCGTAGCCCGCCGCCGAGTCGAAGTCCTGGAGGGTGTCGCCGGCCGGCGGGGTGTAGGGCGGGTCGCCGCTGGTGAAGGTGGCGCCGTTGAAGTCGCCGACGAAGTACTGCACGCCGGATCCGCCGGCGACGGCGCCGGGGTTGGTGCCGACGACCAGCACCCACTTGGTGCGCGCCGGGTCCCCGTCCACCGGCAGCGGGAACAGGTCCGGGCACTCCCACGCGCCGCCGACCGCCCCGGCCGGGCCGAAGTCCGACAGGTGGGTCCAGGACTTCAGGTCCTTGGACGTGTAGAAGGACACCTTGTGCTGGTCGGACAGCGCGACCGTCATCAGCCAGGAGTGCGTGGGCTGATACCAGAAGACCTTCGGGTCGCGGAAGTTCTGCGACCCCAGGTCCAAAACCGGGTTGCCGCTGTACCTGGTCCAGGTGGTGCCGCCGTCGAGGCTGTAGGCCAGCGACTGCGCCTGCTTGCCGGTCGCCTTGTACGCGCTGGTGTAGATCGCGACCAGCGGCGGGTTCGCGGCGGTGCCCAGGCCCGAGGAGTCGGTCCGGTCGAACACCACGCTGCCGGAGAAGACCATCTCGTCGGCGTCCTGCGGGATGGCCAGCGGGAGCTGCTTCCAGTGGACGAGGTCGGTGCTCACGGCGTGGCCCCAAGACATGTTGCCCCAGGTGGCGCCGCTCGGGTTGTACTGGAAGAACAGGTGGTACTGGCCCTTGTAGTAGATCAGGCCATTGGGGTCGTTCATCCAGTTCTGCTGCGGGGAGAAGTGGAACTGCGGGCGGTAGATCTCGTGGTACAGGGCGTCGGCCGAGGCCGGCGGGCCGGCGACTGAGGCCGCGGTGAACAACGCGGCGACGGCGAACAGTACTTTGAGCCGGGTTCGGGACATGGTGGTACCTCCTTAGCTGTTCAGCGGAGGACGGCCGGGGCTTCGAGGTCGGCCGGGGCTTCGAGGTCGGCCCGGGTCGGAGGGTCCGAGCCGCGACGGCCGCACGTCATGGCGGCGGCCCGAGCAGCGTCGGTGAGGACCGTGGTGAGGGCGTCGACGCCGATGGCTCGCAGGTCGGCGCGGGCCGGGGCGCCGAGCAGGCGCCGGTCGTGCAGGCCGGCGAGGAGGGCGCTCATATAGGCGTCGCCGGCTCCGACGGTGTCGACGACCTCGACCGGGAACGCCGGGACCTCGATGATCCCGGCCGCGCAGGCCGCCACGGCTCCGGCCGCGCCCTGGGTGACCACCGCGAGGGCGGTGCCGGTGGCGACCAGGTGCTGGGCGAAGGCCGCCGGCGGGATGGCCGGGGACAGCCACCCGAGGTCGGCGTCGCTGAGCTTGACCACGTCGGCCAACTCGATCAATGTGTTGATGCGATGGCGCGCGTCGGGGATCGCGGCCATGTGGTCGGGGCGGATGTTCGGGTCGTAGGTGATGGTGGCGGTGGGGCGGACTCGGCGAACCAGGGCGGCGATCTCGTGCGCGCCGGGTGGCAGGACCGCCGCCAGCGACCCGATGTGCAGGGCCGCGAGCGAGTCCGGGTCGAGCTGCTGGAGTTCGGCCTCGGTCCACTGCCAGTCGGCGGTGCCGTGGATCCGCAGATCGTAGTGCGGGCCGCGGGACACCAGCGCCACCGACGACGGCTCGGCCGCCGCCACCACGCCGCGCATGTCGACGCCCGCGTCGGCCAGACGGCGGCGCAGGATCCGGCCCGGCGGGTCGCCGGAGATGCGCGCCGCCATGCGGGTCGGGATGCCGAGCCGGGCCAGGCCGACCGCGACGTTGGCCGGCGAGCCGCCGGGGACCGCTTGATAACAGTCGTGGACATCGACCGGGATCAGGTCGATCAGCGCCTCGCCGACCACCGCGACGGCGGCGGTGCCAACATCGGTATCGGTATCGGCGAAGGCGCCCTGTGCTTGAACCATCAGCCGGCCGCCAGGTTGTCGGCCGCCGGCTTGTCGGCGGTCTGCTTGTCAGCCGTCGGCTTGTCGGCGGTCGGCTTGTCGGCGGTCGGCTTGTCGGCGGTCAGCTTGTCGGCGGTCAGCTTGTCGGCCGCCAGATTTCCGGGCGCGGCGCCGGTCATGATCGCGACCGCCTCCGACATCTCGATCTCGCCGGGCCGGACCACCGCCACCCGCCGGCCCAGGCGCTGGACGTGGACCCGGTCCGCGACGTCGAACACCGCCGGCATGTCGTGGCTGATCAGGACCACCGGCAGGCCGCGCTCGCGGACCCGGCGGATCAGGTCCAGGACCATGCCGGTCTCCTTGACGCCGAGCGCCGCGGTCGGCTCGTCCATGATCACCACGTGCCGGGCGAAGGCCGCGCTGCGCGCCACCGCGACGCCCTGCCGCTGCCCGCCGGACAGCGTCTCCACGCTCTGCTTCATCGAGCGGATGCCGATCTTCAGCTCGGCCATGTGCCCGGCGGCCTCGTTCTGCATCCGGTCCCGGTCGAGCATCCGGAACACCGAGCCGAGCACGCCCTTGCGCCGCCGCTCGCGGCCCAGGAACAGGTTCGAGGCGATGTCCAGCGCCGGGGCGACGGCCAGGTCCTGATACACGGTCTCGATGCCGGCGCGGCGCGCGTCGGCGGGGCCGTGGAAGCGGACCTGCCTGCCGTCGAGCCGCAGCTCGCCGGAGTCCGGGCTGAGCGCGCCGGACAGGGCCTTGATGAGGCTGGACTTGCCGGCGCCGTTGTCGCCGATCACCGCCAGGATCTCCCCGGGCAGCAGGTCGAAGTCGCAGCCGTCCAGGGCGGTGACGTGCCCGTAGCGCTTCACCAGGCCGCGGGCCTGGAGCACCGGTTGCTCGCCGGCCGTCGCGGCCCGCGCGTTCTCGGTGGTCGGGCTGGATTGACTGGACTGCGATTGACTAAACCGTGCCGTCACTTGCGCCTCCTGCGGGCGAGTTGGTCCACCGCCACGGCCGCGATGACCAGGATGCCGGTGATGAGGATCTGGTAGACCGAGTCGACCCCGGTGAGCTGCAGGCCGTTGCGGATCACGCCGACCAGCAGCGCGCCGTACAGGGCGCCGACGATCGAGCCGCGCCCGCCGAACAGGCTGATGCCGCCCAGGACCACCGCGGTGATCGAGTCCAGGTTCTCGGTCTGGCCGGCCTGCGGGTCGCCGACGCCGGTGCGGGCCACCAGCAGCAGCGCCGCGATCCCGTACAGCGCGCCGGCGATCGTGTAGACCGTGATCAGCTGACGCCGGACATCGACGCCGGCCAGCCGCACCGCGTCCGGGTTGTCGCCGACCGCGTACAGGTGGCGCCCGGCGGCGGTGTGCCGCAGGACGTACCAGGCCAGCGCGAACAGCACCAGCATCAGCACCGAGCCGTA
Source organism: Catenulispora sp. GP43 (assembly GCF_041260665.1). NCBI lineage: Bacteria > Bacillati > Actinomycetota > Actinomycetes > Catenulisporales > Catenulisporaceae > Catenulispora > Catenulispora sp. GP43. Next base: position 29,730 of record NZ_JBGCCT010000036.1, read on the forward strand.
GGTGACGCGGGTCTGCCCGAGCGGGAAGGTGTCGCCGAGCTTGGTCAGCACGGTCGGCAGCCCGGTGACGGTCTGTTCCTTGGACGTGATGTGGGTCAGCGCCATCGCGATGTTCAGCGTGCCGAGCGTGACGATGAACGGCGGCAGCTTGGCCAGCGTCACCAGCGAGCCGTTGACCGCTCCGAACAGCGCGCAGACCCCGATGCCCGCGGCGATCGCCAGCCAGACGGGAAGCCCGCCGGCCACCGCGAGCCGGGTCATGACGATGGAGCCGAACGCCATGACGGCGCCGTTGGACAGGTCGATCCCGGCGGTGAGGATGATCGCGGACTGGCCGACGGCCAGGGTGCCGACCACCATCACCTGCTGCAGGATCAGGGACATGTTGCCGCCGGTCAGGAACCGGCCGGAGGCGAAGGAGAAGTACAGACAGGCCAGCAGCAGCGCGCCCAGCGGCCCGAGGGTCGGGATCCGCAGCAGGGTGGCCAGGCGGCTGGGGGCCGCCTCCGGTGGGGAGGCAGCGGCACGCTCAGTGGTCGGCGCGCTCACGGTACTCACGGTGCTCGTGGCGTTCATCAGGCGGCTCACGATCCCCAGCAGTTGGACTGGCCGTAGGACGCGTCCTTGGAGTCGACGCCGGCCGCCGGGGTGGCGGCGATCAGGCTCACGCCGGTGTCGGTGTAGCCGCTGGGCTTCTTACCGGTCTTGGCGAAGTCCCTGACCGCGTCCACCCCGAGCGTGGCCATCTTCAGCGGGTACTGCTGCGAGTCGGCGGCGAACTGGCCCTGGGTCAGGGCGCTGACGCCGGTGCAGGAGCCGTCGATGGTCACGATGGTCACCGCCTTGTCCTTGCCGGCGGCCTTGAGCGCCTGGTAGGCGCCCATCGCGGCGGGCTCGTTGATCGCGTAGACGAGGTTGATGTCAGGGGCCTTCTGCAGGCAGTTCTCCATCGCGGTCTGCCCCTTGGCCTGGTCGCCGCCGGTGTCCGCCTCGCAGGCGATCGCGGGGTCGCCCTCGGCGATGCCGAAGCCGGACAGGAAGCCGTCGTGCCGCTGGACGCCGACGTCCACGCCGGGCGTCAGGTCGAGCATCGCGATCTTCGCGGCCTTGCCGGCCATCCTCACCTTGGCGAACTGGCCGATGAGCTTGCCCGCGGTGAGGTTGTTCGTGGCGAACAGCGCGTCGGCGGAGTTCTGCGGGTCCGGCGGCGTGTCCAGGGCGATCACGACGATGCCCTGCTGGCGGGCCCGGTCCAGAGTCGGGGCGATCGCCTTGGGGTCGCTCGGGGTGATCAGGATGCCTTTGACGCCCGCGGCGATCATGTTCTCCACCGCGGTGACCTGGCCGGAGTTGTCGCCGTCATAGGCCCCGGCGGCCGTGAGCAGCTTGACGCCGTCCTTGGCGGCCTCGGCCTGCGCGCCCTTCTTCATGGTGACGAAGTAGGGGTTGGTCTCGGTCTTGGTGATCAGGCCGACGGTGATCGAGCCGGAGCCGCCGGAACCGCCGGAACCGGACGAGCCACCGGAGCCGCCGGAGCCGCACGCGGTCAGCGTGGCGGCCAGGACGAGCGCGGCTATCGCCGGGGATGCGAATCTCGATGACATGGACATGGGGGTCCCTTTCGGGTCGGTTTCGGGTCGGTCTCGGACAGCCGGTGCGGAGCGAGGGCGCGACGGCATGGCCGGCTGTGTGGGTGGGCCGACCTGCGCGTTCAGCGATGCCACTAGCGGGGAAACGTTTCCATAGGGTTGCTGGAAACGTTTCCTTGGAAACGTTTCCTGGTACCGTAGGGCCGATGTGACGCGCTGTCCAGAGGTAGGCGAGAATCGGTGTCGATCGTGACTGTTCCGTTTCCGACACCGCCGTGGGGCGAGGCAGGGGGCACCGTGGCGCAGGGCCGTCGGGGGTGTTGTGGTTAGGCAGGCCGGGGCCGGGCGCGGCGTCACCATGCGCGACGTCGCCGATCGCGCCGGCGTGGGCCTGGCCACCGTCTCGCGGGTGGTCAACGGCGCCTCGGGGGTGGCGCCGGAGCTGGCGGAGAAGGTCCGCGCCGCGGCCCGCGACCTGGGCTACCGCCACGACGCCACGGCCAGCAGCCTGCGCCGCGCCGACCGCCGCACCGACACCGTCGCGCTGGTCCTGGAAGACGTCGCGAACCCCTTCTCCTCGGCCCTGCAACGCGCGATCACCGACGCCGCCGCCGAACGCGGCGTCCTGGTGCTGTCCGGCAGCAGCGACGAGAACCCGAGCCGCGAGCGGGACCTGGTGGAGACGTTCACCGCACGCCGCGCCGACGGCCTGATCGTGGTCCCCACCGGCCAGGCCGACGACGCCTTGCGCGCCGCGCAGAGCTTCGGCACCCCGCTGGTCGCGGTGGACCGCATGGTCGACCTGGACGGCGTGGACACCGTCACCGTCGACAACCGCGAGGGCACCGCGGCGGCGGCCGCACGCCTGCGCGAAGCCGGCCACCGCCGGGTCGCCTACTTCGGCGACCAGGCGACGATCTGGACCGCCGGGGAGCGCCTGGCAGGGTTCTCCGACGTCTTCCCGGCCGCGACCGCCGCCGACACCCCGGGCGCCCCGGGCAGCCCGATCCGCCTGGGCCTGAGCAGCGTCGAGGCCGCCGAACGGGCCGCGCACGAGGCACTGGCCAGCCCCGAACCGCCGACCGCGTTCGTGTCGGGTCAGAACCTGATCACCATCGGCATCCGCCGGGCCCTGCAGGAAGCAGGGCTCGAACACCGGATCGCGCTGGTCGGCTTCGACGACTTCCCGCTGGCCGACCTGCTGACCCCCGGGGTGTCGGTCATCGCGCAGGACCCCGCGCAGCTGGGGATCGAAGCGGCGCGCCTGCTGTTCGCGCGACTGGACGGACACGAGGGACCGGCGCGGCACACGGTGGTGCCGACGCGCTACATCGCACGCGGGTCCGGGGAGATCCCGGCGCCGGCGAATCCCGCCCCATGAAACGTGTGCTGGTGACCGGCATGTCCGGCGTCGGCAAGTCCGCATTGCTGGAGGAACTGGCATCGCGGGGCTATGCGACCGTGGACACGGACTACGGCGACTTCCACGAGGTGGTCGACGGCGAGCGGCTGTGGCGGCACGAACGGATCGAAGCCGTGCTCGCCGCCGCTTCCGTCGGCGAGTCAGGCGTGCTGTTCGTGCAGGGGACGGTCCGCAACCAGAGCTCGTACTACTCGCGGTTCGATCACATCGTGTTGCTCAGCGCCCCGGCAGAGGTGCTGGTCGAGCGGCTTTCGACCCGGACGACGAACACCTACGGCAAGGATCCGGCAGAACTCGCCGAGACCCTTGAGTACGTGCAGACCGTTGAGCCGCTACTGCGTAGGTCGGCAACATTGGAGGTGGTGACGACCGTTCCGGTAGCCGAGGTCGCCGACATCGTTCTGGAGCATGTGGGCTGACCGCGCAAACGTACATCAGCGCACTAATCCCCAGGGCGGATGATCCGCCCCGGCTTACACCGACGGGCGGATGTCATAGCTCTGATATAGGCATACCGTGCCGACTATGACCAGTAGCCCTTTGCGGACCAAACGAATGGCGGCCGTGCTGGCCGCCGTGGCCATCGTCGCGGGAACCCTGGCGTCAGCCCCGGCATCCGCGTCGGCCGCCAGTCCCCCGGCCGCGACGACCACTCTGGCCGCCTTGTCCGCCGACGGCGCCCACTTCGCAGTCGACATCCGTCGGACCGAATACGGCATCCCGCACATCCTCGCCGGCGACTACCCCAGTCTCGGCTACGGGTACGGCTACGCGTTCGCCCAGGACAACATCTGCGTGATGGCCGATCGGATGCTGACGGTGAGCGGTGAGCGATCCCGGTTCCTCGGGCCGACCGCGACCGTGGACGATCCGCTCGCCGGCCCGACCACCAACCTCGACAGTGACCTCTACTACCAGAGCGTGCGGCAGGCGGGCCTCGTACAACGCCTGCTGGCGCAGCCGGCGCCGCTCGGCCCGACGGCGCAGATGCGCCAACTGGTCGACGGCTATGTCGCCGGCTACAACCGATATCTGCGGGACACCGGTGTGGCGCATCTGCCTGACGCCACCTGCCGCGGCCAGGCATGGGTGCGCCCGATCACCGCGCTGGATCTCTGGGACAACATCCTCGACGTGGACAGGATCGCCGGAAGCGCACAGTTCAAGGCCCCGATCGCCGAGGCGGTTCCGCCGACCGCCGGGGCGACGGCGGCCCACACCTCTCCGGCGCTCTCGACCGCCCTTTCCAGCACGCTGGAAGCCAAGAACAAAAGTCTGGGCAGCAACGGCTGGGCCCTCGGCAAGGACGCCACCGCCGGCCACGACGGGATGCTTCTCGCCAACCCGCACTATCCATGGGCCGGCTACGCCCGCTTCTATCAGATCCAGCTGACGATCCCCGGCGTGATCGACGTGACCGGTGCCAGCCTGTACGGCTCGCCGGTGGTGGAGATCGGGCATACCAGGGGATTGGCCTGGACCCACATAGTGTCGACGGCGAACCGCTTCACCCTCTACCAACTGGCCCTGGCCCCAGGCGATCCGACCAGCTACCTGGTCGACGGCAAGGCCATACCGATGACGCGGCAAAACGTATCCGTAACCGTGCGCGGCACTGATGGGAAGCTTTCAACCGTCGTTCGCACTCTCTACAGCACGAAGTACGGGCCCGTACTCGCCGCCAGCTGGACGACATCGAGCGCCTTCGCCCTCGACGACGCCAACGCCGACAACCTCCGCTCCATGAACGAGTGGCTGGCGATGGACACCTCGCAGAACCTCGACCAGCTCCACCGGGCGCAGGACACATATCAGGCCATTCCGTTCGTGAACACCATCGCGGTCGACACCGCGGGCACCGCCTCCTACAGCGACGCCGGCGTGGTCCCGAACGTCAGCGACGCCGAAGCGACACGCTGTATCGACACACCGGCAGGCCGCCAGGCCTACCCCGAGACCTTCATCCTGGACGGCTCGACCACGGCCTGCGCCTGGGGCACCGACCCCGATGCCATCACACCCGGCATCTTCGGGCCGTCCCACTATCCCCACTTGCCCCGCGGCGACTTCGTCGCCAACTCCAACAACAGCGCCTGGCTCACCAACCCGGCAGCGCCGATCACCGGCTACAGCGCCATCTACGGCAACGTCGCCACCGCACGGTCCCTGCGGACCCGGCTCGGACTGACCATGATCGGCCAGCGGCTGGCCGGCACCGACGGCCTGGGGGCTCCGGGGTTCACCCTGGGCGATCTGCAGACCGTCGAGCTCAACGACCGCGACCTCAGCGGCGAGATGGCCCGCGACGCGGTCGTCGCGATGTGCCGGGCGAACCCCGTCCTGACAGCCGACGACGGCACCCGCGTCGACGTCGGCGCCGCGTGCTCCGCGCTGGCGTCCTGGGACGGCCGGGGCGACGCCGGGAGCCACGGCGAGGTGCTGTGGCGGGCGCTATTCAGCCGACTCGGCGGGAGCTCCGGCCAGCCGTCGTGGTGGCGGGTGCCCTTCGACCCGGCCCACCCGGTCACCACCCCCGGCGGGTTCACCGCCGACGACCCGAACGTGCGGCATTCACTGGCCGACGTGGTGCAGCGGTTCACGGCCACGCACACCCCGGTGGACGCCGCGCCCGGCGAGGTCCAGGAATGGGACGGCGTCCCGCTCAACGGCTGCTCCGACGACGAGGGCTGCTTCGACGTTGTCTCGTCGTCCCCCACCGCGGGCCAGAACTCCTCGGTCGCCGACGGCGCCTTCGGATCCAGCTTCATCATGACCGTCGAGCTGACACCTTCCGGCCCGCACACCCGGACCATCCTCACCTACTCCGAATCATCGAACCCTTCTTCACCGCACTACACAGACCAGACTGTGCTCTTCTCGCACAAGCAGTGGGTCACAGAGCGGTTCTCCGAGGCCGAGATCTACGCCGACCCGCAGTTGCGGAGCACGATTCTGGCCGGCTGACATGACCACGGCGTGACCTCGGTGCGAGGGCCGGACCGGATCCCGGGTCGGCCCTCGCCTGCCGTTGTCGGTCCTGATTGAACCTCACACACCCAGATAGACGTTTTGTGCGAAAGGACCGATTATTGCCAATGCGGGCCGCCCAGGCCTGTGCGCCGGAGGTGCTCTCCATGTTCCGTTCAGTTCTCGCCGGTGGCGGACTTGCTGCCGCGGCCGTCCTGCTCGCTGCCTGCGGCGGCTCGTCGAGTCCGGCGTCGTCGCAGCCCGCGCCCTCGACGTCGTCCACATCACCCACATCGCCCACATCGCCCTCTTCGTCGTCGACCGGCACCGCACCCCCTGCGGCCGGCGCCGCCGTGTCCCTGGGCTCCACGTCGCTGGGCATGGTCCTGGTGAACGAGCAGGGCTTCACCCTGTATCTGTTCCAGGCCGACACGCCCACCATGTCGGCGTGCTCCGGCGCGTGCGCCGCGGTGTGGCCGCCGGCTACCGCCACCGGAACGCCGGTCGCCGGCCCCGGGCTCACCCCCTCGCTGCTGACCACCCTGACCCGTAGCGACGGCTCCAAGCAACTGGTGTACAACGGCCATCCGCTCTACACCTACGCCGGCGACAACGCAGCCGGCCAGACCGCCGGCGAGGGCAACACTTCCTTCGGCGCCGGATGGTTCGCGGTGAACGCCGGCGGCAACAAGGTCTGAGCGCACCGAGCGCTCCGGCGGCTCGATGCGCGAGCCGTGGTCGCGTGCGAGAGCCAGGTGAACCCTCCGGAGTCTTCTGACGTTTTGTGAAGCAGGACCCGTTTTGCGGGCCGATGGATTGACCGCATCGCATCAGGCGATGTGGTGTTCCCGCGGAAGAAGTTCGTCATGAACCGTCTCATCGCCATCGCAGCCGGTGCGGGCGCCGTCGCGGCGCTGGCCGTCGGGTGCGGAAGCTCCAGCAGTTCCAGCAGCAAGCCGGCGAGCACGCCGTCGTCCTCCAGCAGCGCCCCCGCTGCCTCGGCCGCCGTGCACACCGCGAACTCCAAGTACGGCCAGATCCTTGTCGACGGCTCGGGCCGCACCCTTTACATGCTGACGGCAGACAAGGGGCCGACGTCCACCTGCTACAACACGTGCGCGAGCATCTGGCCCCCGGAGACCACAACCGGCATGCCCGCCAACAGCGGGGTCACGGCCTCCCTGGTCAGCACCACCGCCAGAACCGACAACACCATGCAGGTCACCTACAACGGCCACCCCCTGTACACCTTCAGCCACGACGCCAAGGCCGGCGACGTGAACGGTGAGGGCATCGCGACCTTCGGCGGCACCTGGTACGTCGTCGGTACCAACGGCAACGCCATCACCGCTGTCCCGTCGACTACACCGTCGACGCCCGCGCCGAGTACGTCAGGAGGCGGAGGCGGCTACAACTACTGACATGCGACACAGCTCACCACCGCGACAGCCCGCCGCACGCCTCGCAGCGTCGGCGGCTGTGGTGCTGCTGGCGTCAGCATGCGCGGCGCAGCATTCCGCCGCGCCGTCGTCGACATCCACGCCGCCGAACTGCGCGGCTCCCAGCGGCAGGCCCGCATCTGACGGCAGCGCTGCCGCGCGCTATCTCGCGATCGCCAATGCGGGGAACCAGCGGCTGGAGACCGACTTCGACCACCTGAACGGCCCCGACCAGGGAAATCTGTCCGCCGCACAGGCCGATCTGCGCGATGCCGCCGCGACCGAGCATCTGTTCGATCGCTGCCTGCGGGCCATCGAGTTCCCGCCACCGACGCAGACCGCCGCCAAGTCGCTGTTCGCGGTCAATGAGGCGCGCGCCGACCTGACGGCCACGGCGGCCCACGCCACCTCGGTGGCGCGCCTGGCGGAGTATGAGAAGCAGCTGACAGCCGCCAACGTCCCGGTGGAGCGCGCCGTCACCACGATCCGGCAGCAACTCGGCCTGCCACCGCCCCCGACAAGCTGACCCCCTGACCCGCCTGACCCGCGGCGGAAGCGTCAGCCGGCCGGGACCGGGATTGTCAGGTTGATCCCCGGTGCGACGGCGACGTCGAAGTGATCGATCGAGGAAGCCGGTATGGCGACCGCGCCGGGGACGGTCACGGTGCCGCCGTGCGGGCCGGAGGACCAGGTGGAGGCGACTTCGACGCGCCCGTCCTTGCCGACCGCGGTCAGCGTGCAGGTGTAGTCGGCCGGGACGTTGCTCATCGTCACCTGCATCGAGGTGCCCCAGGCTTCGGGGTGGTACCGGATCGAGGCGGAGATGCCGTACAGACCGGTGGTCGCGACGGCGCGAGTAGCCGACGGTGTGCCCGAATGGTTGTCGCCCAGGAGGAAACCGCCGATGCCGGCAACGCTCGCCAGCAACGCCCCGGCTGCTGCCAGGCCGAGTCGGCGGCGGCGGCGGGGACTCCGGCCCCGGCCCACGCCGCGGGCTGCCGGACCGGGCGCGGCAACGGGCTCCGGCCCCGCGGCCAGCGCTGCCTCCGCCCCAGCCATGTCGAGCATCGTGCGCACCTCGAGCAGCTCGTCGTACTCCTGCTGACACTCGACGCAGTCCTGCAGGTGGATGCGGACCCGCTGCGAGTCGGCCTCGTCCAGGGCGCCGAGCACGTACGCACCGAGCCAGATCCGCAGACCGTCCTGTTCGCGGCATTCTTGGCGCCGCTTGCCGCTCTCCCCGTTGATCGCGTTCATGGCGTGATCCCGCGCTGCTCATAGGCCAGCGTCAGGGCACGCAGGGCGTGGTAGGTGCGGGACTTGACCATCCTGGCAGGAACGCCGAGTGTGGCCATCGCCTCATCCACCTCCCAACCAAGCTGAAACAGCGGACCGAACGGGCCTCGTGAAGCAACTGGAACTGCTCGGGGCAAAGCGACAGTGGGGGCCCGTCGGTGGTCGTCGCCACTGCGCTGGCAACGCCGTCCACACTATGGACACGGCCAGTGGCGGTCTTCGGTTCGATTGTTTGTTTCCCGCCACGGCCGTCGACTCGAGCCGGAACGCGATCCACGCAGCCGATGGTCACCTGGATGCTGTGGTCGAGGTCTACTGGGGACCCCGGCCCCGCAGACGCCAGGCCCACGCAAGCAGGCCCAGACCGACCAGGACCACCACGGCCCCCAGCCCGGTGTACTGGGAATGACCGGTCATCATCGACCCGTGCATCCGGCCGGAGCCCTGGGCGATCCACACGCCCCCGATCACGATCAACACGGTGCCGACAGCGCCACGAATCCACATCATGAGCTCCGATCACGAGGGCGAAGAACCCTGCTTTCGGTGACACGGAGAAGGCTGACGCCGGGTTCACACTCCGGCAAGGCCCGAGGACGCGCCCGGCGCAACTCGAACTTCCGGCCTCAGGGGCCCGCCACCATCGACATGCTCGTCCAAGAGCCCGTCACCGTCGACGGCAGCGGCCAGATCGTCAGCGGCGGCGCCACCGGCAAGATCGAAGGCGTGAAGATCAACCTCAACGGCTCGACGGACTTCTCCATCACGGTCCCGTCCAACATGGATCCCGGCACCTTCACCCCCGGGGGCCAGATCGTCGTCTGCACCACCATGAAGGACCCGAAGGGCAACACCATCGCCAGCGACACCGTCATCCGGCGCATGGAGGGCGGCACGGACCCGTTCGGGTTCGACATCTCAATGCTTCAGGCGTTCAACGACGGTGGTATGGCGTTCAACCTCGCCGAGATGGACGGCTAGAAGACTAGCGGCCGGCCAGGCGACAGCAGCGCCGCGGTCCACCGTTCAGCCCAGGTAGAAGCTTCAGGCGGGGCCCTCGGCGGCACAGTGCCGGGGGTTCCCGCCGAGGCGAGCGGCATGGCCGGCGTGGGCTGACCAGCCGGTCGTCGCGATGATGTCGCGGGCGATGTCGACGGCGGAGCGTCCGTCGGTGGGGATGCGGTGGACCCCGGCGGGTGCGGCGGTCTCCAGGTGGACGGCCATCTTCGCGCCGCGGGTGATGTGGGCGTCGAGTTGGCTGCCGATTTCGCGCCCGCCGAGCCGCGCTCGGGCAGTGTCGTCGTCGGCGGTGAGCAGGACGGCGATGATGCGTGCGGTCCCGCCCATGGCCCGGGTGATCAGGTCGGGTTCGAGGATGGAGACGGTGTTGGTGTAGATCAGCCTTCGACATCCGAAGGCTGAGTAGTTACGCCACATCGCGGCGAGGTTGTCCTCGGTGATCCGGGAGCGGTGTGGGTCTTCGGGCGGTGCGGGGAAGATCTGGTCCAGGTTGTCCCCTTCGACCAGGGCGTGCGCGATCTGCGCGGCTTGGAGTCGCGCCGAGACCTCCCAACCGGCGGTGGTCTTGCCGACTCCGGCCCGCCCTCCGATCAAGAGTGCTTCCGGTGGTTCGCCATCGAGCCTCATCGCGCAACCGTAACCCTCGGCGCCGCGATCATTTCCTTCAGCCCGACCTCGATCGGGGTCGGCTCGATGCCGAAGTGCCTGGCTGCGGCCGTGGAGTCCATGATGAACGGCTTGCGGAACTGGTACTGGGTCTCGCGCATCTCCCGGACGATCGGGTCGCCGAGGCCGGCGAGCCAGAGCAGCGTGCGGGGCAGCGCGGACAGCCGCGGCGAGGGTGCGCCGCTGAGCCGGGCGGCCAGGGTGGCCAGGTCGCGGAGGGAGGCCGGTTCCGGGCTGGGGGTGTGCCAGGCGCGGCCCCAGGCGTGTTCGTCGCCTGCGACGGCGACCAGCATGCGGGCCACGTCGCCGGCGTAGGTCCAGGTGTGCGGGGCGTCCGGGTCGGCGGGGGCGGCCGCGCGCTTGCCGGCCAGGACCTTCGGCATGACGCCGACGCTGAACAGGGTCTGGGTGCCGGCGCCGAGGTAGTCCGAGGAGCGGATCTCGGCGGTGCGCAGGTCGCCGGCTTCGTGGGCGGCCAGGGCTTCTTCCCACATCCGGGCCCGGACACCGGCTTTGGTTCCGGCCGGCCGCAGCGGATGCTGCTCGGTCATGGGGCCGGTCGGCGGACCGTAGACGTAGAGGTTGCCGGTGGTGATCAGTACGGCCCCGCTGGTGCGGGCGGCGTGCAGGAAGGCGGCGGCCAGCGGCGGCCAGTCGATCGGCCAGCGGTTGTAGGGCGGGTTGGCGCAGTTGTAGAGGGCGGTCGCGCCGGCACACGCCTCGGCGAGCGCCGCGGCGTCCGAGGCGTCGGCGGCGATGCGCTCGACGCCGGGACGGTCCGGGCCGGTGCCGCGGCGGGTGATGACGCGGACGCGGTCGCCACGATCGGCGAGGAGGGTGGCGGTGGCCGTGCCGACGGGGCCGGCACCGACTATGACGTGGACGGACATGGCGGGCTCCTGGGTTGGCGTGCACATCGTTCTCGTGAGAGAACGGTGTTCTCGCTTCCACTATCACCCTCGGTCGCACGCGCTGTCAAGAACGGTGTTCTCTGACCGGTCTGGCGTTCTCTGTTGTGCGAGAATGGGCGTCATGACGGTGCCATCACTGCGTGCCCGGGTCCGGGCCGAGACGGTCGAGCAGATCCGGGAGATCGCCAAGCGGCATCTGGCCGCCGAGGGCGCGAACCTGTCGCTGCGGGCCGTGGCCAGGGACGCGGGCCTGGTCCCGTCGGCGCTGTACCGGTACTTCCCCAGCCGCGACGCACTGCTGACCGCGCTGATCACCGACGCGTACACGACTCTGGCCGCCGACGCGAAGACCGCCGAGGCCGAGGTCCCCCGCGCCGACCTGCCGGGACGGCTGCTGGCGCTGGCCGACGGCGTGCGGACGTGGGCGCTGGCGAACCCGGCCGAGTACGCGCTGATCTACGGCAGCCCGGTACCCGGGTACGCGGCGCCGCCGGAGACCACCGGCCCGGCCTCCGAGATCGTGGTGACGATCGTCGGGATCCTGATCGACGCCGCCGTGCGGGGCCTGCGCCCCGCGCTGCCGCCCCGGCCGCTGCCGGAGGCCACGGCCGCGGAGCTGCGCGCGCTGATCGACCGGGGGCCGGCGCCGGTGCCGAAGCTGGCGGCCGACACCACGCCCGAGGCGGTGATCGCGATGGCGTTCACGCTGTGGACGCAGCTGTTCGGCCTGGTGTCCTTCGAGGTCTTCGGGCGGCTGGACGGCATGATCGACGCCCGCGAGGTGTACTTCGGGCATCAGGTGCGGGTGATGGCCGACCTGGCCGGGCTCGAAAAGCGCTCGAGCACCGCCGCCGCGCGAGAGTAAGTTCCCTGAGATGAGTGAACCGCGGGAGAGCGAACCGCCGCCCGAAGGCCGCACCGACCTGTCCCCCGCCGACATCGAAGCCCTCGACGACCGCTGGGCCCGCGCCTGGTCCCCGGCCGAGATCGCCCGGCGCCTGACCGGCGTCGAGGTGCCCTGGTACGTCGCGGCGGGCTGGGCCCTGGACCTGTTCCGCGGCCGGCAGACCCGGCGGCACGGGGATCTGGAGATCGCGGTCCCGGCGGCGGAGTTCGACCAGATCAGCGGCCTGTTCCCCGGCTACGTCTTCGAAGGCGTCGGTCAGGACTGCCTGTGGCCGGATCCCACACCCGAGGTGCTGGCCGCCACGCACCAGACGTGGCTTCGCGACCCGGCCAGCGGCGACTACGTCGTCGACGTGTTCCGTGAGCCCCATGAGGGCTCGACCTGGATCTGCCGGCACGATCGGACGATCCGGCTGCCGTATGCGGAGGTCATCTGCCACACGTCGGACGGCATTCCCTATTTGACGCCTGAGCTTGTGCTGTTGTTCAAGGCCAAGCACGCGCGACCGAAGGACCAAGCCGACTTCGACAGCGTGCTGCCCGAGCTGAGCCCGGCGCAGCGCGCGCGGCTGGCCGAGCTCATCGGTCACACGTACCCGGACCACGCCTGGCTGGCGCGGCTATAGCCGCTCGGCCAGCGCCTCGGCGGCGTCGGCGACCAGCTGGTCGTGGTCCAGCGCGCGCATCAGCACCAGGCCCGCCTCACGTTCCTCGGCGCTGTAGCCGAGGTCGGTGCGGCGGCGTCATCGCTTGCCCCGTCATCGTGCTCGTTGATCACCGGATGAAGTCGCCGATCATCATAACGGTCCTGATTCAGGCGGCTTCCGGCGACTTCAGGCGGCGCGGCCCGCGAGCCGGGCCCTCAGAGCGCTTCGACGATCGTGGCGTTCGCCAGTCCCCCGGCCTCGCACATCGTCTGCAGCCCGTACACCACGCCGCGCCGCCGCATCTCGTGCACCAGCGTCGTCATGATCCGCGCGCCGCTGGCGCCCAGCGGGTGGCCCAGCGCGATGGCGCCGCCGTTGACGTTGACCTTCGCCAGGTCGGCGCCGGTCTCGGCCTGCCAGGCCAGCACCACCGGGGCGAAGGCCTCGTTGACCTCCATCAGGCCGACCTCGGAGAGCTTCAGCCCGGCGCGGCGGAGCACCTTCTCGCTGGCCGGGATGATGCCGGTGAGCATCATGATCGGGTCGTCGCCGACCACCGCGAAGCTGTGCAGCCGGGCCAGCGGCGTCAGGCCGAGGCGCTGCGCGGTCTCGGCGCCGGCGATGAGCAGGGCGGCGGCGCCGTCGTTGATCGGGCTGGAGTTGCCGGCGGTCACCGACCAGTCGATCTGCGGGAAGCGCGCGGCGTAGTTCGGGTCCTCGAAGGCGGTGCGCAGTCCGGCCAGGACTTCGGGGGTGGTCGTGGGACGGACCGACTCGTCCATCGTGACCAGTCCGGCCCCGGTCGGGACCGGGACGATCTCCTCGGCGAAGCGGCCGGCGGCGTGCGCGGCCGCCGCGCGCCGGTGCGACTCGGCGGAGAACTCGTCGAGCTGCCGGCGGCTCAGGCCCCACTTGGCCGCGATCAGCTCCGCGCTGATCCCCTGCGGGACCAGCCCTTCGGGGTAGCGCGCCGCGACGCCGGGGCCGAAGGGGTCCTGGCCGGCCGCGTTGGACCACATCGGCACCCGGCTCATCGACTCCACGCCACAGGCCACCACCAGGTCGTAGGCGCCGGCGACGACCCCCTGCGCGGCGAAGCTGACCGCCTGCTGCGAGGACCCGCACTGCCGGTCGACCGTCACCGCGGGCACCGACTCCGGCAGCCCGGCGGCCAGCCAGGCGTTGCGGGTGGTGTTCATCGCCTGCTCGCCGACCTGGTCGACGCAGCCCCCGATGACGTCCTCGACCAGCGCCGGGTCCACCCCGGTGCGCTCGACCAGCGCCCGCAGCGTGTGCGCGAGCAGGTCCACCGGGTGCACGCCGGACAGTGCGCCGCCGGGCTTGCCCTTGCCGATCGGCGTGCGCACCGCACCCACGATCACCGCGTCCCGTGCCGTAGCCATCAGCGCTCCCCTTCCATCTGGCTCTTGTTGACCATAGTCAGGAGCTTAGACTCTGACTATGGCCAGCTCAAGCCAAGGTAAGGTAGGTCACATGGTGATGCAGTTGGAACCCGTCCTGGCCGACCGCGACAGCTGGAAGGCCGAGCGGTGCTCCATCGACAAGGCCATCAGCGCCGTCGGCACCCGCTCGGCGATCCTCCTGCTGCGCGAGGCGTACTACGGCACGAAGCGCTTCGACGACTTCGCGCGCCGGGTCGGCGTGACCGAGGCGGTCGCGGCGGCGCGGCTGAAGGAGCTGACCGCGCTCGGAGTGCTGGCCAAGCAGCCCTATCGCGAGCCCGGACAGCGGACCCGGTACGAGTACGTGCTCACCGACATGGGACGCGACCTGCTGCCGGTGGTCCTGGGGCTGATGCAGTGGGGCGACAAGTACCTGCAGCAGGACGACGGGCCGCTGAAGGTGGTCGACACGCAGACCGGCTCGCCGGTGCGGGTGCGGATGCAGAACGACGATGGGGAGGATGTGGGGCTGGACGATATGCGCCTGGCCGTGCGGCGCGATGCGGGTCCCGCATCTGAGTGAGATGAGTACCCTGCTGGCCGCGAGTCGTTCACCAGCATCGACATCCGCGCCACGTTCCTGCGGCCGGTGTGGCGCGGCACGCTGACCGCCCGCGCGCGGCCGTCGCATTCCGGCCGCACCATCACGCACTACGTGTGCGACGTGCTGCGCGAGGACGGCAAGGCGGTCGCGAGCGTCACCAGCACCATGATGACGCTGCGCGGGGAGGGCGCCGCCGGGCGCTGACTCGTGGGTCCTCGACGAGGCCGGCGACGCCCACGGCTCGTGCAAGCTCGAGATGATCATGCAGGAGCGCGGCGAGACCGAACTCGGCGAACTGCTGCACCACCGCGGCGATATCGATGGCGCGCGCACACCATTCCAGACAGCCGCTGACCGGGCGGATGCCAAGACCGCCGCGAGGGCCCAGCGCGCGTTGCGGAAGCTGGACCGGACGCCCTTGTGGTCGCGTCTGCGCAAACCGTCCCGGTAGTGCCATAACCCGGTTCCGAGACAGGCTTCAGGAATCGGCGCCCAGCCACACGGCAGCGTTCGGAGCAAGCACGCCGCCGCCGGCCGTGTCGTCACTGCTCGCCAGCAGCCGATACCCGCCGGGCAACGCGATCGGGACGTCGGAGAAGTTCACCATGCAGGTGAAGGCATCCGAGCGCGAGAACGCCAGGACGTCCGCGCCGGCATCGATCCAGGTCACGGCGGCTGGCAGCTGCGAGATCAGCTTCCGGCGCAGCGCCAACGCGTCCCGGTACAGATTCAGCGTCGACGCGGAGTCCTCACTCTGCGCCGCGACCGTGCTCTGCTTCCAGCGGGCCGGCTGCGGCAGCCAGGGTTCGGCCTGCGGGTGCGCGCCGGAGAAGCCGAACGGCGGCGCGTCGCCGGACCACGGCAGGGGGACCCGGCAGCCGTCGCGTCCGCGGTCGGTGTGGCCGGAGCGCTCCCAGGTGGGGTCCTGGATGCGGTCCACGGGGATGTCCACGACCTCGGCCAGGCCGAGTTCGTCCCCCTGATAGACGTAGACGCCGCCCGGCAACGCCAGGCTCAGCAGTGCCGCCGCCCGCGCGCGGCGGGTGCCGAGGGCGAGGTCCGACGGGTCGTCGTGGCGCTTGTGGCCCATGTCGAAGCTGGTGTCCTCGCGTCCGTAGCGCGTGACGTGCCGGATCGTGTCGTGGTTGGACAGCACCCAGGTCGGCGGCGCCCCGACGCTCGCGTGGGAGGCGAGCGTGTAGTCGATGACGTCCCGGATCGCCGCGGGTTCCCACGCGCTGCACAGGAACTCGAAGTTGAAGGCCGAGTGCAGCTCGTCGGGCCGCAGGTAGCGCGTGTACTGCTCGGGGGTCGGCAGCCAGATCTCGCCGACCATCACACGTTCGCCGGCGTAGGAGTCGGTGACCCGGCGCCACGCGCGGTACACGTCGTGCACTTCCGGCCGGTCCTGATACGGGAGATCGTCGGGGATCGGGACCGGACCGACGTCCGGAAGCCCGTGCTTCTTCATCAGCCCGTGGGCGACATCGATCCGGAAGCCGTCGACACCGCGGTCGAGCCAGAACCGCAGGATCTCCTCGAAGGCAGCGAGCGTCCCGGGGTCCTCCCAGTTCAGGTCCGGCTGCTCCGGAGTGAACATGTGCAGATACCACGGGCCCGGGCTGCCGTCGGACTCGGTGATGCGCGTCCACGCCGGACCGCCGAAGTACGCCTGCCAGTCGTTCGGCGGGAGATCGCCGCCCTCGCCCCTGCCCTCGACGAACCAGAAGCGGCCGCGTTCCGGCGATCCGGCACCGGCCGCCAGCGCCGCCTGGAACCAGGGATGCCGGTCGGAGCAGTGGTTGGGGACGATGTCCACGATGATCCGCAACCCGTGCTCGTGCACCGCCTCGATCAGCGCCTCGGCCCCGCCCAGGTCCCCGAAGACCGGGTCGATGTCGCAGTAGTCGGCGACGTCGTACCCGGCGTCGGCCATCGGCGAGACATACCAGGGCGTGAGCCACAGCGCGTCCACCCCGAGATCACGCAGGTACGGCAGTCTGGAGCGGATCCCGGCGAGGTCCCCGATCCCGTCGCCGTTCGCGTCGGCGAAGCTGCGGACGTAGATCTGGTAGATCGACGCGGTGCGCCACCAGGCGGTCGTCGAGGGGCCGGTGGTGGTTTCAGGCATGGGGGTTCCCGTCTGTGTGGTTCACAAGCTTCGTATGTCGTGCCGGTGCAGGTGCCGGCGCCGGCCCGGTGCCGCGAAGCGAAGCGACACCGGGCCGGACGAGTACTGCGATGCGGACTACCAGCCGCTGTCCCCCGGTCCCCGAGTGATGGAGTAGTTGCCGGGGTTGTTCAGACCGCCGGAGGCCGCGCCGGTGACAGTCACGTAGTTCGCCGTCATCCCGCCGCCGGTCAGGTTCCTGATATCGATGCCGTACGTCCCGGCGCCGCTGATCGCCAGATGGTCGAGCGTGAGGTTGGCGATCTGCTTGCCGTCGCCCATCAGCACGGCCTCGTACGTGGCGTTCGTGATCGTGTTGTTCGAGACCGTCACCGGCTGCGTGATGTCAGACTGGCTCGCGTAGATCCACAGCGCGCCGATGCTCGAACCGGCGTTGTATTCATAGGAGCCGGTACGCGTCAGCGCGTTGCCGGACACCGTGGTGGGACCGCTGAACCCGGCGCCGAAGCGGGTGCTGATGGTGATCCCGGAGCCGAAGGCGACCGTGTCGGAGACCTGGTTGCCGATCACCGCGTTGCCGCTTCCGCCGTAGACCCCGATGCCGTTGGCCTGGATCGGGCTCTCGACGGTGTTGTCGACCAGCGAGCAGTTGACAACGTTGCCGCCTTCGGTGTCCAGCGCGAGGTTGTCGTCACCGGTGTTGCGCACCTGTGACTGGTCGATCCGGGTCCCGCTGCTCCCACCGTGGACGTGGACGCCGTCGGCGAAGACGTCGCGGACGCGCAGCCCGGAGGCGTAGAGCCCGACCGCGGGAACCGCCCACAGCCCGACCTTCGTGTGCTCCATCCAGACGTCGAACAGCAGCGAGCCCTGAGCGAACGTCCCCTCGATCGCGGCCGCGCCGGAGTCGTTGTTCCGCGAGGTCTGGTCGCCGGAGATGGTCAGGTCGGCGATCTGGTTCACGCCGCCGGTGGTGTACAGACCGCCCATGCCGTTCTCGGCCGTGGACTGGATCGTCGTGTACCACTCGCCGGCGCCGCGCACCGGGACCCCGTTGATGCTGATCCGGCCGGAGATGTCGTAGGTCCCGGACGGGAAGTACAGGCCCGTGCCGGTCCCGGCCAGCGCGCTCAGCGCGTTGTTGATCGCGGAGGTGTCGTCGGCGCCGTTGTTCGGCGTGACGCCGTAGTTCGTGATCGGGACGAAGTTCGCCGGCATCGCGAAGGCCGCGTCCACCTGCTCGGTGTCGATGACGTCGAAGGTGTAGGAGGCGGCTGTGTCGGCGGCGTCCTTCTGCAGCTTCAGCACCGTTCCGGCCGGCCAGTTGCCGATCAGGGCCCTGGTCTCGTCGTAGAAGTGGTGCGCGGCGCCGCTGCTCGGGGAATGCGTGTCGTAGTAGCCGCCGCCGTAGAGCCAGGAGTACTTGGTGGTGAGGGTGAGGTCCTGGACCTTGTTCCCGTTGGCGTAAAGCGCGATCGGGGCGCTGGCCGCGGAGCCGTCGGAGTTGTCGGGGATCGAGTAGCGGACCACGATCGAGTTGGCCGGCTGGGTCAGCGTGACCTGCATGTACTGCCCGGTGGCCGTCAGCTGCACCGCGCGGCGGCCGGTCGATTCGGCCTGGATGCTCGGATAGGTGGTGCTGGCCGGCAGGACCGCGCCGGTGGTCTGCGTCTGCGGACTCGTCGCGGTGTACTCGGTGTACGGGAGCGTCGCGCCGACGGCGGCCAGCGCGGTGCCGTTGGCGACCGTGACGTCGTCGATCGCGACGTTGCCGCTGTCACCGCTGTCGTGCTGAAGGCCGATGAGGTTCTCACCGGAGCGCAGGGCGATGTTCTGCGCGGAGGTCAGCCATCCACTGCCGGCGGGCAGCGAGAGCTGGCGGCTCTTCAGACCGTTGATGTAGAGCGAGAGCGTCTGCGCCGAACCGCTCGTGTTCGCGTAGCGAAGCGTCACGGCGTCGGTGCCGGCGGTCGGGACCTCGGCGTCGATGACCGTCTCGGCACCCTGGCCGGTGAAACCGGTGAGATAGCCGGTCCCGGTGTAGCCGCTGATCGACGTCGCGACGGTCGGGCCGCCGGCGGTGAAGGCGGTCTCGGCCTCGTACGTCGCACCGGAGGGCGGCGGCGGGCTGGAGCTCGGGGAGGTCGACGGCGTGCTGCTCGGCGTGCTGGTCGGAGCGGTGATCGGGGCGACGACGATGTTGTCGAGGTTGACGTTGCCCAGGTCGGAGGAGTCGAACTTGTAGGCGACCGTGTTGCTGCCCGCGTTCAGGCTGATGGTCTCGGTCTCGGTTCCCCACGTGTCCCAGTTCGCGGTGGCCGGGAGCAGGATCTGCTTGAGCTTGGCGCCGTTGACGTACAACGACAGCGACATCTGCGCACCAGTGCCGTTGGCATAGCGCAGCGTCGTCGTCGTGGATCCGGCAGCGGATTCCGGAACGGTGAACGCGGTGTTCGCAGAACCCTTGTTCGTGTCGGTGTACCCGCCGACGAAGCCGGTGCCGGTGTAGTTCGCGTGGTCGCTGGCGACGACCGCGCCGCCGGACAACGCCGCGTTCTCGGCCTCGAACTGGCCGGCCGGAGGCGGCGCCGGCGGGGTGACGGTGATGTTGTCGAGGTTGACGTTGCCCAGGTCGGAGGAGTCGAACTTGTAGGCGATGGTGTCGGTTCCGGCGTTCAGCGCGACGGTCTCGGTCTCGGTGGTCCAGGTGTCCCAGTTCGCCGTGGCCGGCAGTTGGATCTGCTTGAGCTTGGCCCCGTTGATGTACAAC
This sequence comes from Catenulispora sp. GP43, assembly GCF_041260665.1. NCBI lineage: Bacteria > Bacillati > Actinomycetota > Actinomycetes > Catenulisporales > Catenulisporaceae > Catenulispora > Catenulispora sp. GP43. The sequence continues at coordinate 49,502 of NZ_JBGCCT010000036.1, forward strand.
GACAGCGACATCTGCGAGCCGGTTCCGTTGGCGTAGCGGAGCGCGACGGTCTCGTTCCCGGCCGCGGAGGCGCTGACGGTGAAGGTCGTGTTCGCAGAACCCTTATTCGTATCGGTGTATCCACCGACAAAGCCAGTGCCGGTGTAGTTCGCATGGTCGCTAGCAACAACGGCGCCGCCGGATAGCGCGGCGTTCTCGGCTTCGTACGTCGTACCGGCGGCCGACGCCGAGTGCGCCATGGACCAGACGGCGACGGTGGCGAAGGTGACCGCTCCCGCGGTCGACACCGCCAGGGCCCTTCTGCGTCCTCGGGCTACCGCGAGTGGTCTGAGTGGGGTGGGTGTGGGGGACATGATCACTCCTTTCAGTGCGTGTACGCCTCGAATTCCGAGAGTTGGGCGGCGGGCCAGCCGGTGTTGCCGGTGATGGTCAGCGTCAGGGTGCGGACACTCCGGGCCGGGAAGGTGATCGTCACCGAGTTCCCGGCGACCGCCGGGTCGAAGACATAAGCGGCGGAGGCCACCAGCGGCACGCCGTCGGCCGAGACCGCGATGGTCTGGGTCCGCGCGCCCCAGTTCGGCGGCAGCTTCAGCACGATCCGGTCCACCGGGACGGTCTGGCCGAGGTCGACGGTCGCGGTCTGCGGGAACGTCCCGTCGGCGCTCTCGAAGTAGGTGGTGGGGTCGCCGTCGGTGAGCTTGTCCGGACCGCACCACGAGCACTGCTGCGAGCTGGAGGTCGCGGTCCGTCCCAGGGCCAGGTCACCGTTCGGGTCATAGCCGACGCCCTTGAGCCCGACGACGTAGGGACCGGCCGGCGATGTGCTGTCGATGGTGAGCAGACCGGTGAAGTTGCCGGACGTGGCCGGGTCGAACCCGACGTGGACGGTGCAGGACGCCCCGACCGCGATGGTCCCGCAGGCATGGTCGGTGGTGAAGCCGGCCGGGGCGGTGATGTTCTGCACGGTGACGGGCTTCGGCCCGGGGTTGGTGATCGTGATCGGCTGGGTCGCGACGGTGTTGAGTGCCTGGAAGCCGAAGTCGACGCCGGTCGCCTTGTCGATCATCAGGGCCCCGCTCGGTGGGAAGCCGCAGGCGGTGGTGTTCCAGCCGGCGTTCAGCCCGGACTTGGCGAGGGCGAAACCGCTGGCGCAGTCATAGGTTCCGGCGTGCGCTCCGAGACCGACCGCGACGACGTTGGAGAACGTCGCGGCGCCGGGAGCCTGGAGCTGCACGGCGAACGTCCCCGCGCCGGCGATGGCGACCCGGTCGACCGAGACGTTCGTGATGCTCTTGCCGACGAACTGGATCCCGGCGTACGAGCTGTCCAGGAGTGTGTCGTCGTGGACGGCGATGGCCCCGGTCATCGGCGAGTCGGCGGCGTCGAACCACAGCGCCGCGATCTCGGTCGGGTCGTTGGGGACCAGGTCGCCGGTGCGCAGCAGGACGTCGCCGGCGATGGTTGTCGTCCCGGACAACGGGACCGAGCCGAAGCGGTTGCCGACGTGGACGCCGCCGCCCTGGGTCACGGTGTCGGCGGCGAGGTCGTCGCTGACGGTGTTGTCGTGCCCGCCGTAGACGGCGAAACCGTTGGCCAGTTGCGGCTGGACCACCGTGTCGTGGACGAAGGCGTTGTCGTGGTCGGCGTTCTGGTCGGACCACATCGCCATTCCGTCGTCGCCGGTGTTGCGCACGAAGGTGTTCTGGACCGTGACGTGGCTGACGCCGTCGTGCAGGTTGATGCCGTCGGCGGTGGTGTCCTGGATCCGGGTGTCCGAGACGGTCAGCCCGTCGGCGGGGCCGTCGAACCACATCCCGACCTTGGTGTGCTGGATCCAGAGGTCGTCGACGCTCGAGCCGCCGCCGAGCGACCCGCCCAGACCGCTGTCGGAGACGGAGTCGTCGCGAACGGTCGTCTCGCCGAAGATGGCGAAGCCGCTGAGGTGGACGGCGGTGCTCGGGGTCGGGGCGGGCTTGCCGAAGACGCCGACGCCCGCGCCGTGCAGGACCGAGTACCAGGGCCCGGCGCCGGCGACCGTGACGGCGTCGACGGTGAGCTGGCGGGTGACGGTGAACGTGCCCGGCGGGATCCACACCGTCTTGTGCTCGGCGGCGCCGGCGTCGATGGCGTTCTGGATCGCCTGGCCGGAATCGGTGGCGCCGGTCGGGTCGGCGCCGAAGTCCAGGACGCTGAGAGAGCCGGCCGGCGCCGGGGCCGCCGGCGCGACGTCCTCGAAGTCGGCGACGTCGACGGTCGTCGGGGACGACGCCGTGATCCGCACCCGGGTTCCGGCGGGCAGGACCCGGCCCAACAGTGCGCGGGTGTCGTCGAAGTAGTGGTGCTCTCCCCCGTCGGCGGGGTTCTTGGTGAACGGGTAGTTCCCGTAGAAGTGCGAGTACTTGGCGGTCGTGGGCAGCGAGGCGAGCAGGGTTCCGGGTGCCTGGCCGCCGGCGGTGACCCGGAGCGAGGAATCGGCGCTGCCGTCGGCTATCGAGTACCGGACGTCGACCGCGTCAGCGGGCTTTGCAAGAACGAACTCGACGTACTGCCCGGCGGCCAGCTGGACCGCGCGGCGCCCGGTGGCCTCGGCCGCGAGCTGGGTGAAGGCGCGCGAGGCGGCGGTGACGGTGCCGTTCGTCGCGGCGGCGTCCACCGAGTCGTACTCGGTGAACGGAACGCGCGCACCCGCCGGAAGCGGGGGCGCGGCGCTGGATCCGGCAGACGCAGCCGGTGCGGGGGCGGTCACAGCGATCACGGAGCCGACGGCGGCTACGACGATCAAGATCGTGGTGCGGAGCATCGTGACGTACTCCTGACGCAGGCATGGGGGTACCCAGGCGTGACCCTTCGCGCTGGTGGCGGGGTTACGTCAAGGTTTCGAGGTGGTGTGGTGCAGCGAAACCGTACGGCTCGGCGACCCCGAAGTCCATAGGTCAACGCAAAAAGTCGCCAAGATCTACGGATTTCCTTGCGCTCGGACGCAGGAACTCACGCGTAGCAGCGCGAACAGGACAGCTGGGCGTGAAGCGGGGCCTGAAGCGGGGTGCGCAGCGCTCAGTGCCGGACCGGGCCGGTGGAGGCCCGGACGATCAGCTCCGGCTCGTAGAGCGTCTCCTCGCCGAGCACGGCATGGCCGCCCATCTGGGTCTTCAGGGCCTCCGCCGCGGCGGCCGCGATGGCCCGGACCGGCTGGCGGATGGTCGTCAGCGGCGGATCGGTGGCGATCATGTAGGGCGAGTCGTCGAAGCCGATGACCGACAGGTCGCCGGGAACGTTCAGCCCTAGGCGGTGCGCCGCCCGGACCGCGCCCAAGGCCAAAGCATCACTGGCGCATATCAAGGCAGTACAAATCACACCGGGCGCCAGCAGGCGGGTCGTCGCGGCCCGGCCGTCCTCGATCGAGAAACCCGTGTGGACGACCAAGTCCCGCCAGGCACCGGGTTCGACGCCGTTGCGTTCGCAGTGCGCGACATAGGCGCCGAGTTTCCGGGCCGACGGGATATGGCCGACCGGTCCGAGGACCATGCCTATCCGGGTGTGCCCCAAGGACGCGAGGTGGTCCAGCGCCTGGTCCACGGCCGCGGCGTCGTCGACACTGACCCGGCGGATGCCCTCATTGCTGTCCGCCTCGTTGATCAGCACGATCGGGATACCGCGTTCCCGCAACTCGCGGGAGTACTCCGGGCCCGCGTCGGCGTAGGAGGACCCGATGAAGATGATCCCCGCGACGTCGTGGTCCATGAGGAGCTTGATGTAGTTCGCCTCGGAGACCCCGTCCGCGGTCCGGGTGCACAGGACCGGCATCAGGCCCTGCTTCACCAGACCGGCGGAGACCGATTCCACGAACGCCGGGAAGATCGGGTTCTGCAGGTCGGGGACGACCAGCCCGACCAGGCCGGCCCGGCCCCGCCGGAACTTGGCCGGGCGCTCGTGCCCCAGCACGTCCAGCGCCGTGAGGACCCGGTCCCGGGTCTCCTGGGCGATGGACGGGTGGTCGTTCAGGACGCGGCGGACCGTGGCCAGGCTGACGCCGGCGAAGGAGGCGACGGCGGAGAGTTTGGTGGCCACGGCGGTCAGCGTACAACCGATCTACGCAAGAAATGAAGAATTCGCTGACGAGAATCGAGCAACCGCCGTGCTTCAGGCGGCGGCCTGGGCGTCCGGGCCGCGGACCGGGCCGGTCGAGCCCCGGACCACCAGCTCGGGCTCGAACAGGAGCTCCTCCACAGCGGTCCCGCCGCCCTCGACCTGGTTCAGCAGCATCGCCACCGCCGCCCGGCCCATCGCCTCGATCGGCTGGCGCACGGTGGTCAGCGGCGGGTCGGTGCAGTTCATGAAGCTGGAATCGTCGAAGCCGACGACCGAGACGTCGCGCGGGACGTCCATCCCGGAGCGGCGCACAGCCCTTATCGCGCCGAGGGCGAGCACGTCGCTGCCGCAGACCACGGCAGTGACGCCCTGCTTCAGAGCGCGGGCGGTCGCCGCGCGGCCGCCCTCCATCGAGAACTGCGCGTGCTCGACGACGACGGACAACGGCCGCGCGCCCGGACCCGACCGGCGCCCGGCGCGCTCGGCCTCGGCCAGGAAGGCCGCGATCCGGCGCCGCGACGGCATGTGGTCCTCGGGCCCGACGACCAGGCCGATGCGCTCGTGGCCGAGCGATGCCAGGTGGCCGTAGGACTGCTCGCACGCGACCTCGTCGTCGGTGGACACGCCGGGGAACCCGAGGTCCTCGACCGCCGCGTTGAACAGGATCACCGGGATTCCCCGAGACCTGAGCCGCAGGTAGTGATCGTGCGGCGCGGCCGCCTCGGCGTAGTGGCCGCCGCAGAACACGACGCCGGAGACCTGCTGGTCCAGCAGCATGTCGACGTATTCGGACTCGGACAGACCGCCGGCGGTGCGGGTGCACAGGACCGGGGTGAAGCCGCGCTGCGCCAGGGCGCCGCCGACGACTTCGGCCAGGGCCGGAAAGATCGGGTTCTGCAGCTCCGGCAGGACCAGGCCGATCAGCCGGGCCCGCTCCCCGCGCAGCTGCGTCGGACGCTCGTAGCCGAGCACGTCGAGTGCGGTCAGAACGGCTTCCCGGGTGCTCTCGGCGACGCCGGGCCTGTTGTTGAGGACCCGGCTCACGGTGGCCTCGCTGACGCCGACCTTCTTGGCGACTTCGGAGAGGCGGCGGGCTGGCGTGGGAGTCATAGCCGCAACGATACGACGATCTCCCGCAAAGTCTTGCACTCCCCTGTTCAGAATGCTGCGCGGATTTTGGCTTTCTCCCCGCCGCTCGAGCGTCGATGGCGAAGATTTTCACGGCCTGGAAACGAGCGCGGCGGAGTTCGGCGGACAACGCATCGACCTGGCGCGACCTGGAAGAATGCCATGGTTTGAGCGGATATTTCCGGGGTGGCCGTAATGAAGTCGTGTCCTTGCGAGGTTTCATCGATATCTTGCGGACCGGTTTGACGCGAGCTACGGTGAGGCCCACTCGACATCGGCAAGCCGATGATGTCGCCGCGGGGTTTCGAACCGATCACCCGAAACCGCCATCGCGCCACCCCCATCCCTCGTGTTGAAGCCAGGAAGGTGTTCGATGAAGAGTTCCACCCAGCGGCCCGCCGCCCGCACGGCGGCCGCCGTCGTCCTCATAGCCGGTCTCGGACTGTCCGCCGCGGCGTGTTCCAGCAGCAAGAGCGGCGCCAAGGACGCCGCGGCGCCGGCCGGGGGCGACGGCCCGGTCACGATCAGCGTCCCGTGCGAGCCGCCGACCAGCCAGGCCGGGCAGCGCAAGGAGTGGCTCGCCGACGTCGCGACGTTCGAGAAGGCGAACCCGAACATCACGATCAAGGGCATCGACACCTATCCCTGCGAGGACACCGCGACCTTCACGGCGCAGATGCGGGCCGGGACCGAGCCGGACGTGTTCCACACCTACTTCACCGACCTGAACCAGGTGCTCGACGCCGGGCAGGCCGCGGACATCACGTCCTACGTCAACGACACCACGGTCCCGGGCTTCAGCGACCTCGCGCCCTCCGCGCTGGCCGCCGTCACCGCAGGCAAGACCCTCTACGGTCTGCCGACCGGCATCTACACCCAGGGTCTGATCATCAACCGCAAGCTGTTCAAGCAGGCCGGACTGGACCCGGACCACCCGCCGACAACGTGGGCGGACGTGGAGAAGGACGCCAAGGCGATCACCGCGCTGGGCAACGGGATCTACGGCTACGGCGACTACAGCGCCGGCAACAACGGCGGCTGGCACTTCTCCTCCGAGGTCGACGCCAACGGCGGGCAGATGATCAACCAGGACGGGACCAAGGCGGCCTTCAACGCCCAGCCCGCGACCGAGGTGCTGCAGGCGCTGCACCAGATGCGCTTCGTCGACGACAGCATGAGCCCGACGCAGCAGCTGAAGTGGGGCGACCTGCAGAAGCAGATGGCCGCCGGGAAGCTCGGCATGTACATCGCCTCCCCGGACGACCTGTACAACGTCATCGTCCCGCAGGACGGCGGCAACGTCGACGACTACGGCGTCGGCCCGCTGCCCAGCACCAGCGGGACCCCGGCCGGCTCGCTGTCCGGCGGCGACGACGTCATGTTCAACAAGCACGACACCCCGGCGCAGATCCGGGCGGGCATCAAGTGGATCGCCTTCTCGATGCTGACCCCGGGCCAGGGCCAGTTCAACTACGCGCGCACCAAGGCCGACGGGCTCCCGGTCGGTTTCCCCGAGCCGCTGGACTGGGTCGGCGCGACCTCGGAGAAGAACGAGGCGCTGAAGGCCGCGAGCGCCACGGTGAACACCGCCTACTACAAGACCTTCGTGGACGCGCACGAGAAGGGCATGGGCGAGCCGGTCGACGCGCAGGCGGTCTACAAGACGCTGGACGCCACCATGCTGAGCGTTCTGAACGACCCGAACGCGGACATCCCGGGCCTGCTGAAGACCGCGGAGTCGCAGGTCAATACGCTGCTCGCCAACGCGGGCTAGACAAGCCGCCGCAGGGCCGGATCCGTTGACGTCCGGTCCTGCGGCACCGGTGGCGGGGCACGGCAGGCGATCAGGCGATCATGACCTTTCAGCGATGGAGCAGTTGATGGCGGAACAGATCCTCCTCAGACCGGGAAACCGGTCCTCGCGCCGGCTTCCCGCCGGCGGGCCGCAGCCGCCCGCGCGCGGGCGCCGGTTCGCGGTGAGTGTGCGCCGCAATCTGGCCGGATACGGGTTCATGGTCGGCGCTGTGCTGTGCTTCGCCTTGTTCTCCTGGTATCCGATGATCCGCGAGTTCGTCATGAGCTTCCAGGGGACGCACCGGGACCCGGTCACGCGGCTGCCCACGACGACCTGGGTGGGTTGGCGCAACTACACCCGGATCTGGCACGACCCGACGTTCGCCGCGGCGTGGAAGAACACGGTCGAGTTCAGTCTGCTCGCGCTGTTGATCGGCTTCGCGGTCCCGTTCGTCGTGGCCATCGTCCTCAACGAGCTACGGCACGCGCGCGGCTATCTGCGGGTCCTGGTCTACCTGCCGGTGATGCTGCCGCCGGCCTCCGCGCTGTTGCTGTTCCAGTACTTCTACGACCCGAACACCGGGCTGTTCGACCACCTGCTGCGCCTGATGCACCTGCCGACGTCGCAGTTCGTGCAGTCCTCCGGCAGTGCGATGGTCTCCGTGGTCATCGCGTCCACCTGGATGAACATGGGCGGCACGACGCTGATCTACCTGGCCGCGCTCCAGAACATCCCCGGCGAGCTGTACGAGGCGGCGGAGCTGGACGGCGCGGGCATCCTGGGGCGGATCCGGCACGTCACGATCCCGCAGACCCGGCTGATCCTGTCGATGATGCTGATGCTGCAGATCGTCGGCACGATGCAGCTGTTCATCGAGCCCTTCATCCTCACCAACGGCGGTGCCGGTCCCGGCAACTCGACGATCTCCGTGGTGAACCTGATCTACCAGTACGCCTTCAACCTGTCCGGATCCAGCAACTACAACAGCGCCTCGGCGCTCGGGGTGCTGCTGATGCTGGTACTGGGCGTCTTCTCCGCCCTGTACCTGTGGATCAGCCGAGACCGTGAGAACTAAGGGCAGGAGGGAGCCGACCATGACGACGCAGAACACCAGGACCCTGATCAACCGCGGCCGCGCGCGCAAGCGGTCCCCGCTGGACGACACGAGCACCCGCACCCTGGTCTCCACCGCCACGCTGAACCGCCGCTCGGGCCGGATCGCGTACTGGACCGTGGCGACCCTGGTCATCGCGGGGTTCACGATGATCTTCCTCGGACCGCTCTACTTCATGTTCACCGACGGTCTGAAGTCGACCAAGGAGTCGGTGCAGAGCCCGCCGACGCTGTATCCGCACTCGGTGCACCCCGGCAACTTCGTCGACGCCTGGAACGGGACCGGGATCGCGCGGCTTTTGGCCAACACGCTTTACTACGCGTTCGGCGCTCTGGCGTTCCAGCTCATCTTCGACGTCGCCGCCGCTTACGCGATCTCCAAGCTGCGGCCGCGGTTCGGCAACGCGGTCTTCGGCATGATGCTGGCGACGCTGATGATCCCCTCGCTGGTGCTCATCGTGCCGCAGTACCTCACGGTCGCCGACCTGCCGGTCCTGCACCTGAACCTGATCGGCTCCCCCGCCGCGATCTGGCTGCCGTCGGTGGCGAACGGCTTCAGCATCTTCCTGCTCAAGCGGTTCTTCGACTCGATCCCGGACGAGCTGATGGCCGCGGCCGCGATCGACGGCGCGGGGCGGATGCGGACGCTGTGGTCGATCGTGCTGCCGATGTCGCGGCCGATCCTCGCCGTGGTCTCGATCTTCGCGGTGACCTCGGTGTGGAAGGACTTCCTGTGGCCGAAGCTGGTCGAGGGCGGCTACAGCCCGACCCGTGAGACGTTGAACGTCGGCCTCACCTCCGCGGCGAACACGTCCCCGCAGAACATGGTGATCGCCGCTTCGGCCATCGCCGCCGTCCCGGCCGTCATCTTCTTCCTGGCCTTCCAGCGGAACATCATGTCCGGTCTGACCGCCGGCAGCCTGAAGGGGTAGCCCGCACCGGCGTCACTGCCACCGCCGCCACCACCACTTCCACCACCCGCTTCCACCACCACCTCCGTGCGTCGAGCCGCTCGGCCGGTACCCCCTTGCCTGAAACCCAGCTCCAGAAAGCAGGACCCCCATGACCCAGGTCGAAGACAAAGGTCTGCGCACCGCCGAGCCGCCGACCGCCGATGTCGCCGATGCCGCCGATGCCGCCGCCGCGTGGTGGCGCAGCGCCGCGATCTACCAGGTCTACACGCGCAGCTTCGCCGACTCCGACGGCGACGGTGTCGGCGACCTGCCGGGCGTCCGCGCCAAGCTGCCGTACCTGGCCGCCTTGGGGATCCAGGCGATCTGGTTCAACCCTTGGTATCCCTCACCGATGGCCGACGCCGGCTACGACATCGCCGACTACCGTGACATCGAGCCGGTTTTCGGCACGCTGGCCGACGCCGACGCGCTGATCGCCGAGGCCCACGCCCTGGGGATCAAGGTGATCATCGACATCGTCCCCAACCACTGCTCGGACCGGCACGCCTGGTTCCAGGCGGCGCTGGCCGCGGAGCCGGGATCACCGGAGCGGGCGCGGTTCTGGTTCCGTCCCGGACGCGGCGAGGACGGCTCTCTCCCGCCGAACGACTGGCAGTCCATCTTCGGCGGACCGGCGTGGACCCGGGTCCGCGCCGCCGACGGGACGCCCGGCGAGTGGTACCTGCACCTGTTCGCGCCCGAGCAGCCCGACTTCAACTGGACCTCGCCGGCCGTGCGCGCGGAGTTCGAGGACGTCCTGCGGTTCTGGTTCGACCGCGGCGCGGACGGCATCCGCATCGACTCCGCCGCCCTGCTGACCAAGGATCCCGAGCTTCCCGACCTGGCCTCCGATCCCCGTCCGCACCCGTATGAGGACCGTGACGACGTCCACGAGATCTACCGCGCCTGGCGCCGGGTCGCGGAGTCCTACGGCGGCGACCGCGCGCTGATCGGCGAGCTGTGGATCCCGGACCCGGAGCGCTTCACGCACTACTTCCACGACGACGAGCTGCACAGCGCCTTCAACTTCCCCTACCTGTGCAGTGCCTGGGACGCCGCCGAGCTGCGCTCCGTCATCGACGCGACGATCCGGATCCACGCGCCGGTCGACGCACCGCCGACCTGGGTGCTGTCGAACCACGACGTCGACCGGCACGTCACCCGCTACGGCCGCGCCGACACCTCCTTCGGCATGGACCGCCGCGAGCACGGACGCCCGGTGGACGTCGAGCTCGGGACCCGGCGCGCCCGGGCGGCGGCGATGCTGACGTTCGCGCTGCCCGGCGCGGTGTACGTCTACCAGGGCGACGAGCTGGGCCTGTGGGAGGTCGAGGGCATCCCGTCCGAGCTGCGCCAGGACCCGATCTGGCAGCGCACCGGCGGCACCGACCCGGGGCGCGACGGCTGCCGCGTGCCGCTGCCGTGGTCCGGCCAGGCCGCGCCGTTCGGCTTCTCGCCGGCCGGCGCGCCGGCGCGGCCCTGGCTGCCGCAGCCGGCGGGCTGGTCCGGGCTGACCGTCGAGACGCAGACCGGCGACCCCCGCTCGATGCTCGAGCTGTACCGGGCGGCGCTGCGGATCCGCCGCGAGGAGACCGGCCTCGCGGACGGGCCGATGCGCTGGATGCCGAGCGCCGAGGCCGTGCTCGACTTCGTCAGGGGCGACTCCTTGCGCTGCGTGGTGAACCTCTCGGCGGCGGCGGTCGGGCTGCCGCAGCACCGGGAGATCGTGCTGCAGAGCGCGGATCTGGTCGAGGGGATGCTGCCGCCGGACGCGGCCGTGTGGCTGCGGTGAAGCGAGGGCCGGTCGGGCCCGCCACAGGCAGAGCCGTTTTAGGAACGAGGGATTCGGCTCAGTGGTTCAGACCACTGCGACGTGCCGCACAACCAGCCTGGTCCGGCCCTGGTCCGGCCCTGGCGCAGCGGCCTACAGTCAAGGAATGGACGCGCTCACTGTCTGCTTGTCCGTATACGCGGCGGTCTGCTTGGCGACGTGGCTCATGTCGGTGCTCACGCGCGAGTACTCGTGGGTCGACCGGATCTGGTCCATCGTGCCCATCGCCTACACCGGGATCTTCGCCGGAGCGGCGGGCTTCCATGACGCGCGCCTGAACGTCATGTGCGCCCTCGTCACGCTGTGGGGCGTGCGACTCACCTTCAACTTCGCCCGCAAAGGCGGCTACGCACCAGGCGGTGAAGACTACCGCTGGGCTGTGCTCCGGGGCCGGATGGCACCTTGGCAGTTCCAGCTCTTCAACATCTTCTTCATCGTGCTGTATCAGAACGCGATCCTGCTGCTGATCGCCCTGCCCTGCAGGACCGCTCTGGAGCACCGTACGTCGTTCACCATCGCCGACGGCGTCCTCACCGCGTTGTTCGCCGGTTTCCTCGTCGGCGAGACGCTGGCGGACCAGCAGCAGTGGCGCTTCCAGCAGGCCAAGCGCGCCGATCTCGACGCCGGTCACGAGCCCGCGGCGCGCTTCGTCACCACCGGCCTGTTCCGGTTCTCACGACACCCCAACTTCTTCTTCGAGCAAGCGCAGTGGTGGGTCGTCGCAGGCTTCGGCGTCGCCGCGGCACGCGCGGTGCCGTGGACGGTACTCGGCGCCCTTCTGCTGACCGCGCTGTTCGTGGGCTCGACCCGCTTCACTGAGAGCATCAGCGTCTCGCGGTACCCGGAGTACACCAAGTATCAGCTGCGGACGTCCGCAGTCGTACCGTGGCGGCCTCGCAGCCTTCGAAGCGATTCGGAGGCTGCGCCGCGCCCTTTGGCTTAGGGCTTAAAGGCCGGGCCGGCTGGCTGCCGGACCGTGAAAGTTACGGTGAACCCCTGCATCCGCCGACACCGGCGCGAACTGCTGTTACCTTGACTGCCAATCTGACTCCGCCGGGGCGTCTCGTCGCGAGAATGGGCACGTCAATGCGCTTCAATGTCCCGCCCGGCTGGCCCGCTCCCCCGGACGGCTGGGTGCCCGATCCCGGCTGGCAGCCGGACCCCGCCTGGCCGCCGGCTCCTCCCGGGTGGCGGTTCTGGGTGGACGGCCCGACGCCGACGCCGTCGCCCCCTCCCGCAGCCTCGACTTCGGCCTCGGCCCTGGGCTCGAGGCTGGACGAGCAGTTGCTGAAGGTCGCCCAGTGGACCCGCCAGCGGGCCGGCAAGCACGAAGAATTTCCGGCCGTGGCGCTCTCCGGCCCCGATCCGGCCGCCAAGTGGTTCAGCCTGGCGAGCAGCGTCGCGAAGTTCGGTCCGGTCCACTCGGCGCTGAACACCGCCCTCGCCTCGGCCGTACCCGGCGGCGACCAGGTCCTGGACCTGGTCAAGTCGCTCTACGCCATCGAGGACGAGCAGTCGCGGGTCCTGCACAGCATCGACACGAACGTCAAACTCCTGAAAGAGGGCCCCTACCGCGCCGGCCGCCTGCTCCTGAGCGAAGCCCACCGCCTCGCCGACCACGACGAGGAGAGCCGCCGCCTCCTGGAGACCGCCAAGGACCGCTTCTACGACGCCCAGCCCCTCGCCTCCTCGGTCCAGGAACGAACCATGGTCGAGCTGCACCTGGCGCTCGTCTGGCTCGCCCTCGGCCGCCCCGACGACGCCCGCTACTGGCTGGAGCAGGCCTACCAGTCGGCGCGCGTGGTCATCGACTCGCTGACCCGGCAGGCCGGTGACGTCAAGGTCCTGAAATCCAAGTGGGCGGCGACTGCCCTGAGCATCTACTACCCCGCCGGCCTGTTCGTGGTCCCCCTCAAGCTGAAACGCCTCTGGAACGCCGACCGCGCCAACGGCGCCCTGACCGCGTTCCTGCCGGTGGCGAACTCCATCGCCGCCTGCCTGAACAGCCTGAACCCGCGCCCGGTCGTCCCCGGACTCCGACTCACGACGAACTACGACGGCAGCCGGCTGCTGCGGGAGGTCGGGATGGAGGAGACCGCGCCCTGATGAACCTTCCCCGGCAAGTGAGCCGGGGTGCGGCGCCGCCCGCATCGGCGGCGCCGCACCCACATCAGATCAATCCGGTGTGCTGTCAGGGAATGTTGTTGTTCAGGCTGGTGAAGTTCCACCAGCCCTGTCGGCCCACCGTGAAGGAGACCTTGTCCCCGTCGCCGTCGATCATGCCCACGTACTGATTGCCCCTGACCAGCGGGCTGGGGTTGATCGGGCCGTGCGGGTCGACGGTGCCCTCGATGACCATGGAGGGCACGGTGTGCAGCGTCGCCGGGGCGATCGGCTGCGAGGCGGAGATGTCGACGACCTCGTCGAAGTTCTTCGGTCGGGCCAGGTAGTGCGCGATGTGGATCTCGTCGCCCGCGCCGAAGACCAGGTAGGTGAGTTTCTCCGGATAGGGCACGTCGCTGAGCTTGCGGAAGCTGAACACCTGCCCCGCGCCCTCGCCGCGGCAGCGGACGTCGACCGTCGCGGTCGAGCCCTCGATCGGGATCTGCTGGAACTCGCGTTTGTCCCCGGTGGGGTTGACCACGACCCGTTCGAGGATGACCGGGAACGTCTTGCCGGTCTTGAGCTCGGGCAGTTCGAAGTGCGTCGGACAACTGAGCGCGTAGAACACCCGCTCGCCGACATGCTGCTCCAGGTCGGCCAGGTACGCCGCGCGCAGCTGGCCCTGGTCCTCGATGTCGAGCTCGATGACCGCCTGGTAGTTGTGCCCGCTGTTCGGGTCGTACAGGGCCAGGTGGTAGAAGAACAGCTTCTTGCGGCCCAGGATCAGGAACCGGTGGTGGAACTGGGGGTGGCCCTCGTGCTCATCTTCGTGCTCGTGCTCATACGGGGCGGATGCGGTAGTCATGATCGGTTACTTCCTTCCGAGTGGTCCGGATGGAGAGAATTCCCGGGGACCAACCTAGGATGATCATGAGAGGTAAGGGTGCCCTTATAGCCACTTCAGGTGACGGGCCGGGGCCCGGTTCAGCAGCCAGCGCCATGAAATTCCGCACCAGCAAGGATTTCCGCGTTCATGCTCGTTCGCGCTGCCGCACCCGCGCCGCCTCCCGGGTGAGGTATTCGACCTCTTGCACGCTGGTCGCGGCGCGCGCCGCCTCAGCGTACAGCTCGGCGGCGAGCGCGCGGTCGCCGGCGCGTTCGTGCAGGTACGCGGCCACCGCGGCGCGGCGGGGGACGTCGGCGCCGACCTCGGCCAGGGCCGCCAGTCCGGCCTGCGCGCCGTCGGCCTCGCCGACCGCGACGGCGCGGTTGAGCCGCACCACCGGGCTGCCGGTGAGGGCCAGCAGTTCGTCGTACCACTCCACGATCTGCGGCCAGTCGGTCTCCTCGGCCTTCTGGGCGTCCGCGTGCAGCGCCGCGATCGCCGCCTGCGCCTGGTACTCGCCGAGGCGGTCGCGGGCCAGGGCGGTCTGCAGGATCGTGACGCCCTCGGCGATCAGCGCGGTGTCCCAGCGGGAGCGGTCCTGCTCGGCCAGCGGCACCAGGCGGCCGCCGGGGCCGGTGCGCGAGGCGCGGCGGGCGTGGTGCAGCAGCATCAGGGCCAGCAGGCCGGCGACTTCGGGGTCGTCGGCGGTGAGGGCGACCAGCTGGCGGGTCAGGCGGATGGCCTCGGCGGCCAGGTCGAGGTCGCCGCCGTAGCCCTCGTTGAAGACCAGGTAGAGCACGCGCAGGACGGTGGCCAGGTCGCCGTGCTCGTCCAGCGGCAGCCCTTCGATGCGGCGCTTGGCGCGCACGATGCGCTGCGCCATGGTCGCCTCGGGCACCAGGCAGGCCTGGGCGATCTGGCGGGTGGTCAGGCCGCCGACGGCGCGCAGGGTCAGGGCGACGGCGGCGGCCGAGGGCAGCGAGGGGTGCGCGCACAGGAAGTACAGGCGCAGGGTGTCATCGCCGGCCGGGGCCGGGCCCGGCGGCGGCTCGGCGTCCACGGCCAGCTCGCGGCGCTGGCGCGAGGCCTCGGCGCGGGCGGCGTCGACGAACTTGTGCCAGGCCGCCGTGACCAGCCAGCCCTTCGGGTCCCGCGGCGGGTCGTCCGGCCAGGTCTGCAACGCGCGGATCAGCGCCTCCTGGACGGCGTCCTCGGCCGAGGCGAAGTCCGCCCCGCGCCGGACGAGGACGCCGATCACCGCGGGAACCAGGTCGCGCACCAGCGCCTCGTTCACCCGGCGGCCTTCGGGGCCTCGGCGCCGAGGAAGGGCCGGACCTCGAGCCACTCCAGCAGCGGCTCGCCGCCGGGGCCCGGCACCGCGGACAGCTCGCCGGCGATCTGGACCGCGCGGTCCCAGGAGTCGACGTCGACGATGTACCAGCCGGCGATCAGGTCCTTGGTCTCGGCGAACGGGCCGTCGGTCACCGGCGGGCGGCCCTGGCCGCCGCTCCGGACGAACGCGCCCTCGGCGGACAGCGCCTGCATGTCGACGAACTCGCCGCTCTCCTGCAGCCGGGAGGCGAAGTCGCGCATGAACTGGACGTGCGCGTCGACCTCCTCGGGCGTCCACTGGTCCATCGGCGGGAAGTCGACGGCCGGGGCCGGGCCGCCGCGGTAGTGCTTCAGGAGCAGGTACTTCATGGTGGTTCTCCCTCGTTCGGTGCGGTGGTTCAGCTGCCGTGCTTCGGGCTGATGTCCTCGGCGAGTTCGACGATGATCCCCTCGGGCCCGCGCAGGAAGCACAGCAGGTAGACGTCCTCGAAGTTCTCGACCGTCCCGACCGTGTCGTAGCCCTTGGCGCGCAGCTCGGCGAGCAGGGCCGTCAGGCCTTCGATCTCGAAGGCGATGTGGATCAGGCCCAGCCGGTTCGACGCCGGCGCGTGCGGGCCGTTCTCGTCGGGCGCGGCGAGGTGCCTGACCAGCTCGATCTGGCTGTGGCGGTCAGGCGTGCGCAGGAAGACCACGTCGGACATCGGGTCGGTCAGCCCGATGATCCGGCCCACCTGGGCGCCGCCGACCTTCGCCTCGCCGGCCACCTCCATGCCCAGCATGAGGAAGAACTCCTTCGCGGCATCCATGTCCTCGACGTTGATGCTCACGTGATCCATGCGCCGGATCTTCGCCATCGTGCTTCTCCCTGTCGTTCCGCGCGGCCCGCGTCGGCCGCTCGCACCCCTGGGACGGAGCCGGTCCGGCGTTCTCGACACCCGTTCTCGACACAGGTTCTCGACACCCGACCGGACCCACTATCGTCCGACGGCGATCACCGCCGCCAGCACAGTCAGCACGACGGTGACCCCGACGCCGAGCGCTTCGCGGCGCCGCGCGTGCACGACCGCCGCCAGCAGCATCAGGACCGCCAGGCCGGCGGCGGCGGTCGGCGTCAGCACCGTGGCGACGCCGACGGCGGCCGGCAGGACGATCCCGATGGCGCCGGCCAGTTCGGCGGCGCCGATGAAGCGGATGGTCGCCGGCGCGTAGTCCTGAAGCGCCGGGGCCTTTTCCAGGACCTTCTCTTTCGGCTGGAACGCCTTGCCCAGGCCGGACAGCGCGAAGAAGGCGGCGAGGACCGCCTGCAGGATCCACAAGAAGATGTTCATGTCTCCCGGGACGAGACAGCCCGCCCGGGAGTGACACGCGTGCGACGCGCTCGCGGTCAGCGCTTGAAGGCGACCCCGCCGTCGAGCCAGATCGTCTCCCAGTCCTCGCGCACCGGGCCGTCCGGACGCCACAGCGGCAGCTGCACCACGCCGGGCTCGACGAGCTCGAAGTCGCCGAACAGCGCCGCTATCTCCTCGTGGTCGCGCACCACGACCCGGGACTTGGCGTTGTCCCAGCCCTTGCGCGCGGCCGCGGAGACCTCGGGCTGGCCGCCGTCGGTGCCGTGCGAGATCACCAGGGCGCTGCCGGGGGGCAGGGCGTCGCGGAAGGCCGCGACGATGCCGGCGGCGTCCTCGTCGTGCCCGACGAAGTGCAGCAGCGCGACCATCAGGACCGCGACCGGCTGGTCGAAGTCGAGCAGTTCCAGGACCCGCGGGTGCTCCAGGATCGTCTTGGGCTCGCGCACGTCGGCCAGCACCACCGCGGTGCGGCTCTCGTCGCCGGCGAGCAGGGCGCGGGAGTGGACGGCGACGATCGGGTCGTAGTCGACGTAGGCGACCCGCGCCTCGGGCCGGATCGCGCGGGCCACCTCGCCGGTGTTGCCCTCGCCGGGCAGGCCGGTGCCGATGTCCAGGTACTGCGTGATGCCCGCCTCGGCGAGGTGGCGGACGGCGCGGCCGAGGAAGGCCCGGTTCTCCAGCACCATGGCGCGCGCCGCGGGGGCGGCGGCCATCGCCACCTCGGCGGCCTCGCGGTCCACCTCGAAGTGGTTCTTGCCGCCGAGCATGTAGTCGTACATGCGCGCCGGGTGCGGCTTGGTCTGGTCGATCTCCGGCGGCAGCCAGTCCGGCAGCAGCGGACCGGTGTCGGGGCCCAGTTCCTCGGTCATGCGGTGTGGCCCTCCCAGGTCGGTGGCGGCGGGGGTGGTGCCGGCGGAGTCCGTGCCGCGTCAGGTTATCGGATCGTCATCGTGGGCTGATACACCCGCTCCGGCGGCCTGCCGCACCCGCGGCGGACTCCGAGGTGGCAGCCCCGCCGGGGGCGATGTCCAATGGGCCGGACAGGGCGTTTCGAGGGAAACACAGGTTCGAGGAGGAGTGCGGTGGACATCGTCGTGTTCGGCGCGACCGGCATGGTCGGCTCGCGCATCGCCGCGGAGGCGGTATCCCGGGGCCACACCGTGACCGCGGTGTCGCGGTCGGGGCGGGCCCCGGAGGGCGCCGGCGGCGCCGTCACGTCGGCGGCGGGCGACGCCACCGACCCCGACCAGGTCGCCGAGCTGGTCAAGGGCGCCGGCGCGGTGGCCTCGGCGCTGGTCGGGCCGCGCGACGGCACCGACCCGCGCGGGCCGCTCGTCCAGCTCTACCAGAACTTCCTGTCCGGCGTCCGCGCCGGCGGAGCGCCGCGCACGGTGATCGCCGGCGGTGCGGGCAGCCTGCTGGTGGCGCCGGGCACCAGGCTGTGCGACCTGCCCGACTTCCCGGAGATGTACAAGCCCGAGGCCCTGGCCCACGCCGACCTGCTGGACACCCTGCGCGCCGATCCCACCCTGCCGATCTGGACCTACATCTCCCCCGCGCCCGAGCTCGCCCCCGGCGAGCGCACCGGCGCCTTCCGGCTCGGCGTCGGCGACGAGATCCTGCCGCACGCGAGCAGCATCAGCGCCGAGGACTACGCGGTGGCGTTCGTGGACGAGTTGGAGTCGGGGGCGCATCCCCGGCAGCGGCTGTCGGTCGCCCAGACGGCGTAGGGCGGGAACTCAGGACCGCGGCCGCCCCGCACACCACGGCGCACAGGGCGAAGAACGCCCCGGTTCCCCACGCCTCGGCCACGACACCGACCAGCGGGAACAGCAGAGGGCTCAGACCCAGCGTGCACAGGGTCGTCACCGAGGTGACCCGGCCGAGGAAGCGCGGGGCGGCTGCGGCTTGCAGCCGCGCGTTCGCGAGCACTGCCGTCACGCCGGTGGTGGCACCGAGCACCACTGCGACCGCCACCGCCCCAAGCCGGCCGAGCGCGCCCCACAGGAGCAGCAGCGTCGCGGTCAGCGCGAGCGATCCGGCCAGGGCCAGACGTATTCGGCCTGCCAGCCCGGCTACGGTCGCCATGACGCCGGCGGCGATCGCGCCGCCGACGCTGAACGCCCCGAGGATCCAGCCCGCGGTGGTGCTGCCCCAGCCGCGTTCGGCGACCAGCAGGACCACGGCGACGGCGATCGGCCCGCTGAAGCACAGTTCGCTGAGCCCGACGACGATCACCAGGCGGCGTAGTTCAGCGTGCTGGCGAACGTATCGCAGTCCTTCGCCGAATTGCGCCCACGCGCCGCGATCGCCGTCCGAAGCCGTGGCCGCGCGCGGTATCCGCAGCGTCACCAGGCCCAGCAACGACGCCCCGAACAGCGCCGCGGCCACCCCGAAGGCGGCAGCAGCGCCGCCGACCCCGAGCATGACGCCCGCCACCACCGGCCCGGCCAGGTTGGCGGCCCGCACAGCCAGGACCCGCATCCCCTGCACCCGCGCCAGCTGATCGGCCGCGACCAGCACCGGCGGCAGCGCCCCGACAGCCGGCATGAACAGCGCGTCGACGGTCCCGAAGCCGGCGGCGAGCGCCGCCAGGACCCCCAGACGGACCCTGCCGAGGACCGCAAGCGCCGCACCCAGCACCAGGACGCAGCGCACGAGATCGCTGCCGATCAGCACGCGCCAGGGCCCGAACCGGTCGGCAACCACCCCGCCGCCGAGCATCAGCAGCGCTCGCGGCACGGCCCCCACGGCGAGCACGCCGCCGGCGGCCGCCGGTCCGGAGGCGCGCGAGGCCGTCCACGACAGGGTGACGAAGTAGACGGAGTCGCCGCTGACCGAGCACGTGTAGGCCATGGCCCAGCGCACAGCGCCGCTGTTCCTCGACCTCGACCTCGACCTCGACCTCGACCTCGACCGAGCACGTGTACGTGTACGTGTACGTGTACGTGTACGGCGTGGACCAGCCGGCACACCCCCGCTGCTCATCGTTCGGGCGGCGGCAGGGCGTGCAGGTGCAGGGACACCGGCTGCGCACCGGGTTGTTCGGGCAGGTCGCGGTAGCGGTCGATGACCGAGACGAGGTCCCGTTTGAGCTCGGTGAGCTGGTCCGGGGTCAGGCGCAGGGAGCGCTCGCTGGTCATGGTGACGTTCAGCCAGTCCCGGCTCAGGCGCGGCACCTCGGCCGCGTACCGTCGCAGGGCGTCGCCGTAGGCGAGAAGCGTCGAGTAGAGGTAGGCGCGGCTGTCCTCGTGCCCTTCATCGCTCTCGCGCGTGGCAGGGTCGTGATAGAGCGCCGGCCGCGTGACCCGCCACCACCGGTCACGGCGTGTGCCCCGCTCGACGTCCTCCTCGATCAAAGCGCCGGCGGCCAGTTTGCGCAGGTGGTAGCTGACCGCGCCGGAGTCGAGCTCGAAGTGCGCGGCGAGCCGTCGGCCGGTGGCCGGGCCGTGGTCGCGCAGGTAGTGCAGGAAGCTCAGACGCATCGGGTGCGCCAGGACGCGCAGCGCCGCGGTGTCCAGGACGATGTCGCGCTCCGGATGCGGCGCCAGGGGGTCAGTGGGTTCGGTGGGTTCGGTGGGTTCGGTGGGTTCGCCTGCCATGCGCTGCACGATAGAAGTCGAACACTTCTTTGCGAACCCTCGTTCGCGAAGAAGTGTTCGCCTTTTGTCTCGCGCCGGATCCGGGTCGGGTCAGTCCCACTCCCACCGCAGCCCGCACATACCCGGCTGCACATCCGAAAGCGCCAGATGCGCGCTGTTGCTGGCGCCCACCCACAGCGGCCCCAGGCTCCGCTCCGGAGTCCCTCGGCGCGGCGAGTAGAACCCCTCGCAGGCTGCCGGGATGCACTCCGGATGGAACTCGACCTCAAGGACGAGCACGTCGGCCGGGCGGTAGAGCGAGTGCCGGCTGTAGTTCTGCTCAACGGTCGACGGCTCCGCGTCGTAGGAGAGGTATTCGACCGTCGCGGTGTCTCCGCGGTTCAGGACCCGGTCCAGGATGAATTCCGCGACCGCGTAACCGGACTGCGGATCCGAGCGGATCCGGCCGAGCCGGACGGCGTGGACCGCCTCGAAGCGCTGCGGGGCCTTGTCGGTGCGCATCACCGCGATGATCCGGTCGACGCCGTCCTGCTCGGCGCGCACCACCTTGCGAACCGAGGTCCGGGCCAGCGTGCGCCGCTCGGTGGCCTGTACGCGGACGTGCGTGTAGACGACGGACACCGCCCACAGCAGCCGCCGGGCATCTTCTTGCAGAGCCGTGAGCGTGCGGTGGAGCCGCTCGGTCTCCAGCCACAGCGCGTGGGTCGGCGCCGGCTCGATCGCGGCGGCGGTCCAGCGGCCCCGTGCACGGCGCGGTCCCAGCAGGGACATCAGGCTGTTCGGCGGCAGCCTGAGG
Source organism: Catenulispora sp. GP43 (assembly GCF_041260665.1). Classification (NCBI taxonomy): domain Bacteria; kingdom Bacillati; phylum Actinomycetota; class Actinomycetes; order Catenulisporales; family Catenulisporaceae; genus Catenulispora; species Catenulispora sp. GP43. Next base: position 70,479 of record NZ_JBGCCT010000036.1, read on the forward strand.
ATCTCCTCCAGGGCCGTCACCGCCCGCAGTGATTCCGAGCGCTCGGGACGGTTGCTGCCGCGCTGCCAGTAGCTCAGCGCCGCCGGGCTCAGGGTGACGCCACGTTCGGCGAGCCTGCTGCTGACCCGGCTCAGGCTCAGGCCGCTGTTCTCGATGGCGGTCCGCAGGGCCTCGCCGAACGGTCCGGTGCGAAGAGCTTCGGCGGCCGTGTTCTGCGGCGGTCGTTGTTGCGGCGGTCGGTGTTGCGGCATGGGACATGCTCGCTCTCTGACAACGGGGGCCAGATGATAGCCCGCGGTCGCCGAACACTGTCAAGGCTCGTGACTGAATGACCAGAAGGGCGCCGCGCCGAGACGGGCCGGACAGGCCGCCTTCTCCGCTTCACCAAGGGAGTCGCAGCGCTTCCGTCAGGGCCTTGACCTGCACTTAAGCCGCGCAGTTACATCTCCCTCATGAATATCAAACCCCTCATACGCCCACGGGCCCTGTGGGCCGTCGTGGGCGCCGGCACGCTGGCGGCCACGGCCCTCAGCGTCACCGCCGAGGCCGCTCCGGCGCGTACTGCCAACGCCTGGCACCAGTGGCACCAGTGGCACCAGTTGTGCGCCGTGCCCGGCACCGACCAGGCGTCCTGCGACGTCCTGCAGGTCGACGATCCGGCCGAGCCGGTCGCCGCGTTCGGCGTCACGGCCGGCGCCGCCCCCTCCGGCTACGGCCCGGCCGACCTGCGCAGCGCGTACAGCCTCCCGGCCGACGGCGGTTCGGGCCAGACCGTCGCCGTCATCGACGCCGACGCCGACCCGAACGCAGCGAGCGACCTAGCCACCTACCGCCAGCAGTATGGGCTCCCGGCGTGCACGACCTCCAACGGCTGCTTCCAGAAGGTCAGCTCCAGCGGCAGCACCACGAACCTGCCGCCCAAGGCGAGCGCGAATCAGGGCACTGAGGACTCGCTGGACCTGGACATGGTCTCCGCCATCGCCCCCGACGCGCACATCGTCCTGGTCGAGGCGGACGGCGGCGGCGTGTCGAACATGGGCCAGGCGGTGAACGAGGCGGTCACGCTCGGCGCGAAGTTCGTCTCCAACAGCTACATCTGGAAGCAGGCTTCCTCGGACCCGAGCTACGACGAGGACTACTACGACCACCCCGGTGTCGTGATGGCCGCCGGGACCGGCGACTGGGACTACCAGTGGGGTGTCGGGTATCCGTCGAGTTCGCCCTACGTGACGGCCGTCGGGGGCACCTCGCTGGTCAAGGCCTCGAACCCGCGGGGGTGGACCGAGACGGTGTGGAACAGCAAGCCGGGCGAGGGCACCGGCTCGGGCTGCTCGGCCTATGAGTCCAAGCCCTCCTGGCAGAAGGACTCCGGCTGTGCCAAGCGCACGGAGTCCGACGTCGCCGCCGTCGCGGACCCCGGTCACGGGGTCGCGGTCTACGACAGCTATCAGGAGAAGGGCTGGGGCGTCTACGGCGGGACCAGCGCGGCCACCCCGGTCATCGCCGGGGTCTACGCCGACGCCGGGACGCCGTCGTCCGGATCGAACCCGGCTTCCTTCCCCTACGCCGATCCCGGCGCGCTGAACGACGTGACCAGCGGCAGCGACGGCAGCTGCAGTCCGTCCTACCTGTGCACCGCGCAGAAGGGGTATGACGGCCCGACCGGCCTGGGCACCCCGAACGGCACCGCGGCCTTCCGCGGCTGACCTACGCCGGCGCACGCGCCAGCACAGCGACGCGCCCACGAACCCGAGTCCGTGGGCGCGTTGGTGATGTGTGTGTCGCCGCCTACCGCTTGATCCCGACCGCCGCGTGGCCGTAGTCCAGCGACCGCTCCTCGTCGGTGAGCTCGTGGTCCGGCCGCCAGCCCGGGATGATCACCACGCCCGGCTCCAGCAGCTCGGTGCCCTCGAAGAACCGCTCGATCTCCTCGCGGTCGCGCAGCACCAGCTGGGAGGTGGCGTTGTTCCAGCCGGAGCGCGCGGCGCCGAACTTGCCGGGCTCGTGGCCCTCGGAGGCGTGCGAGACCACCAGTGCGCTGCCGGGGGCCAGGGCGTCGAGGAACTGCGCGGCGATGCCGTGGGCGTCCTCGGCGTCGGAGACGAAGTGCAGCAGGGCCACCATCAGGACGGCGATCGGCTTGTCGAAGTCCAGGATCGCGTGGACGGTGCCGTTGTCCAGGATGGTCTTCGGCTCGCGCACGTCGGCCTGGACGATCGCGGTCCGGGCCGGGTCGGCGCCGGAGAGCAGGGCGCGGGAGTGCGCCGAGACGATCGGGTCGTAGTCGACGTACACCACCCGGGCCTCGGGCTGGACGAGGCGGGCGACCTCGCCGGTGTTGCCGGGGCCGGGGATGCCGGTGCCGATGTCCAGGAACTGGGTGATGCCGGCCTCGGCCAGGTGGCGGACCGCGCGTCCCAGGAAGGCGCGGTTCACCCGGGCCATGCCGCGCAGCTCGGGCATGAGGCCCAGCGCGACCTCGGCGGCCTCGCGGTCGACGTCGAAGTTGTCCTTGCCGCCGAGCAGGTAGTCGTAGATACGGGCGGGATGGGCCTTGGTGCGGTCTATATCCGGGGGTGTCCAGTCCGGGAGCTCTGCGCCGCCGTCCTCGCTGATCGACTCGTCGGTCATCCTCGACCCTCCCGGTGGCAAGTGGCGCGGTGGGCGTCCCGCGTGTGGATCAGGGTAGCCGATGATCATCGAGGGCTGATACCTGGACCGGGGCGCGGTCCGCTGGAAGGCCGCCACGGGCCGGGCGGGAGGATGCCGCCCGATGCTAAGTTCACGTGTCGAATGATTCGCCGTATCGCGCCGGGAGTGCCTGAGAATGACCCGTAATACCCTGGTTGCGGGCGTCGACTCCTCGACGCGAGCGTGCACGGTCGTGATCCGCGACGCCGCCACCGGCGAGCAGGTCCGCCGGGGCTCCGCGGCGCACCCCGGCGGCACCGAGGTCCACCCCTCGGCCTGGTGGGAGGCCCTCGGGCAGGCGGCCGCCGAGGCCGGCGGGCTGGAGGACGTCGCCGCGGTCTCGGTCGCCGGACAGCAGCACGGCATGGTCTGCCTGGACGACGAGGGCGCGGTGGTGCGCCCGGCGCTGCTGTGGAACGACACGCGCTCGGCCCGGGCCGCGGCCGACCTGGTCGCCGAACTGGGCGGCCCGGCGGCGTGGGCGGACGCCGTCGGCACCGTCCCGGTCGCCGCGCTGACCGTGGCCAAACTGCGGTGGCTGGCCGAGCACGAGCCGGGCCGGGCCAAGAGCACCGCGGCCGTCTGCCTGCCGCACGACTGGCTGACCTGGCGCCTGGCCGAGGACCGCGACATCAGGGCACTGAGCACGGACCGCAGCGACGCCTCCGGGACCGGCTACTACTCCCCCGCCGCCGGCGCCTACCGCCCGGACCTGCTCGAGTTGGCCTTCGGAGCGCAGCCGCTGGTCCCGAAGGTTCTCGGCCCGGCCGAGACCGCGAGCATCCTGCGGCCCTCGTCCGGCTTCGCGCCGGCCGACTCCCCGCGCATGCGGCTCGGCGCGGCCGGGCTGAACCCGCTGCTGGTCGCCGCGGGCGCCGGCGACAACGCGGCCGCGGCGCTGGGCCTGGGCGCCGGGCCCGGCGACGTGGTGGTGTCCATCGGCACCTCCGGCACGGTATTCGCCTGCTACGAGGCCCCGATCGCCGACCCGACCGGCGCGGTCGCGGGCTTCGCCGACGCCACCGGCCGCCACCTGCCGCTGGTCTGCACCCTGAACGCGGCCCGGGTCCTGGACGCGGCCGCCGCGCTGCTGGGCGTCAGCCTCGGCGAGCTGTCCCGCCTGGCGCTGTCCGCCCCGGCCGGCGCCGACGGCCTGACGCTGATCCCGTACCTGGAGGGCGAGCGCACCCCGAACCGCCCGGACGCCACCGGCACCCTGCACGGCCTGCGCCTGACCAACTCCACCCCGGCCCACCTGGCGCGCGCCTACATCGAGGGCATGCTGTGCGGCCTGGCCGACGGCCTGGACGCGCTGACCGCGGCCGGCGTCCCGGTGGAGCGCATCCTGCTGGTCGGCGGCGCGGCCCGCTCCGAGGCGGTGCGGGCGATGGCGCCGGCGGTGCTCGGCCGCCCGGTGCTGGTGCCGCGCGCCGGGGAGTACGTCGCCGACGGCGCCGCGATGCAGGCGGCGTGGGCGCTGAGCGGGGCGGCGGAGCCGCCGGCGTGGGGCGGGTACGAGGCGGAGCGGTCCGAGGCGGAGCCGGTGCCGTGGCTGCGGGAGCGGTATCACGAGTATCGGGACGCGTGAGGACGCTGCTCTCATCTATCCACTAACGCTATCCGTCGAGGCCGCCGTCCAGGGACCGGATCCGCAGCACCGGCGAGGCCGGCAGCCAGAGCACTGACATCGCCCCGCCGACGGCGCCGACGAGCAGCGTCGCCCGCAATCCGATGATCCCGGCCAAGGCGCCGCCGGCGAGCGCGCCGAGTGGCCGGATGCCGTAGTTGACGGTCGCGTAGGCGCCGGACACACGGCTGCGGACGCTGTCGTGGATGACGGCGGTCTGCAGGGAGTTGAGGGGGATGTCGAACAGCATCACGCCCATTCCGCCCAGGAACTCGGCAAGCGCCACGGCCGCCGCGCACAGCCACACCGAGCCGTGCGCCACGGCGACGATCGCGATCGGCGCCGGGAACAGCACGGCACCGACAGCGATGCCGCGTCCGACGCCCACGGCTCGTACGACCTTCGGAGCGAGGACGGCACCCAGCAACGCACCGCTCGCCCCGAGCCCCAACGCCAGGCCGACGGCCCCGCCGGACAGCCGCAGCACCCGCGTCGCGAACAGGATCAGCAGGTTGGTGTTGGCGACGAAGGTGAAGAAGTTGACCGTGGTGGCGCAGGCCAGTGTCGTGCGCAGAATCGGCTCGCGGGCTATGTAGGCGATGCCTTCCTTGGCCCGGCGCACCACCGAGACCTCGGTGGGCTCCGGCTCGGGCTCGTCCACCGGCACCCGGCTGATCGTCAGCGCCGAGAACAGGAACGACACCGAGTCGGCCAGCACCGCGAACGCCGCCGACGTCGCCGCGATCAGAGCACCGCCGAGCGCCGGACCGCCCATGAACGAGGCGGAGCGCGTGGCCGAGAGCTTGCTGTTGGCCGAGACGTACTCCGAGCGCGGCACCAGGTACGCGAAGAAAGGCGGGTACGAGGTGTTGAACAGCACGGCCGCGGCGCCGCAGAGCAGCGCGACGCAGTAGAGCTGGCCAAGCGTCACCGCGTGGAAGGCCGCGGCGGTCGGCAGGCTGAGCAGGACGGCGGCGCGGGTCAGATCGGCGGCGATCATCAGGCGCCGCTTGCCGGGCCGCCGGTCGACCCAGGCGCCGAGCAGGACGCCGAGCAGGTTCGGGAGCCAGGCCACGGCGGCCAGCACGGAGACCTCGGTGGCGCTGGCGCGCAAGGTGACGGCGGCGATCAGAGGCAGGGCGAGTTCGGTGACGCGGTCACCGAACTGGGAGACGGTGTCGCCGAGCCAGAACCGGCGGAAGTGGGTGCGGGCTGAGGTGGCGGCGGGCGCTTCGGCTTCGGCGAGCGCACTGGTCGCGGCGGCGGCGGCGACCGGCCCGGGCCCGAGCTCTGCGGGAGCATCGGTTTCGGCGAGCGGTTCCATCTCGGTCGGCGATTCGGCGCCCGTCATTCATCGCCGCCCGTGCCGCCCGCGCCGTTCGCGCCGTTCGCGCTTTCCGGCAGCGCATAGCGCACCAGCCGCACACCCCGGCTCCCCGCCGGCCGCTCCGCCGCGTCGCGGTTCACGTAAGGAGCCAGTACCTCCTCGACCCCCTCCAGGATCGTCGCCAGTTCCGCGGCGTCCACCACGACCCGCGTGTCCGACATCCCCGCGGCGCGGCTCCATTCGGCGTCCAGGCCGGGTTCGATGTCGGCCAGCCAGTGTCCGGGGAACGCCAGCGCGTGCGCCATCATCTCCCGCATCAGCGTGCGCGCGGCGGTGAACCCCTCGGCGTCGTCGGCCTCCGCCGGAGTCTCGAAGCGGAACCCTCTCACCGCGGCCTCCCAGCGGCGGGCCCGGCCGTCCGGGTGCGGCTCGCCGTCGCGGACCAGGCCGAAGCCGGCCAGGTGCCGCAGGTGCCAGCTCGCCGCCGAGGGGCTGATGCCCACGCGCGGCGCCACCTCGGTCGCGCTGGCCGGGCCCTCACGGCGCAGGATGTCCATGATCGCCAGGCGGGCCGGGTGAGCCAGGGCCCGCATCATCCTCGGGTCGTCGATGACCAGATCGCCGAACCTGCCGCGTTCTTCACGCTTCCCCGTCATGATGTGAAAGTATTGCTTCACATCTTCGGGCGTCAACCATAAATCCGGTGGCGCCGTGCGACACCGTCACTAGGCTGGACCGAATGCGCATTCTGATGTTGGGCGGCACCGGCTTCGTCGGCCGGGCCGTGGTCGAGGACGCCCTCTCCCGTGGTCACGAGGTGGCCATCTTCAACCGCGGACGCTCCGGCTCCGCCTTGTTCCCCCAGGTCCAGCGCCTCGTCGGCGACCGGGACACCGATGACTACTCCGCCTTGGCGACCGGTGAATGGGACGCGGTCGTGGACTCGTCCGGGTACGTGCCCCGCCACGTCAACAAGGCCATGGACGCCCTCGGCGACCGCGTCGGCCGCTACGTCTTCGTCTCCAGCCACGCGGTGTACGAGCGCAGCGGCGTGGGGCCCGGCTCGACCGAGGACACCCCGCGGCGCGCGCCGGTCCGCGACACCGAGGAGCTCTTCGAGGAGACCTACGGGCCGCTGAAGGTCGCGTGCGAGGACGACGTCCAGGCCCGCTTCGGCGAGCGCGCGAGCATCGTGCGCCCGGGCAAGGTCGCCGGTCCGCACGATCCGCAGAACGGCCTGACCTACTACGTGCGCCGCGCCGCCGCCGGCGGCCGGCTCGCGCTGCCGGGCCGACCCGAGCAGCCGGTGCAGCTCATCGACGTCCGCGACGCCGCGCGCCTGATGGTGCGCCTGATCGAGGACGGCCGCGGCGGCGCGTACAACGCCGTCGGCCCGGCCGAGACGCTCACCATGGCCGACGTGATCGGGCTGTGCGCGAAGGCGGCCGGCACCGAAGTGGAGATCGTCCCGGTGCCGGAGCAGGACGCGCAGGGCACATTCTTCCCGCTGATCCGCGACCCGGAGGACTGGCACCGCATGCAGCGCGACCCGGCGCGGGCCGTGGCGGCGGGGATGCCGCAGACGCCGTTCGCGACGACGGTCGCCGACGTGCTGGCGTGGGACCGGGAGCGCGGGCTGCCGCCGCTGCCGTTCGGCTTCACCGAGGAGGAAGAGGCCAAGGCGCTGGCCGAGGCCGGGTAGTCGGTCCGCGCCTCAGAGTTCGAAGCCTTCGAGTTCCAGTCCCCTAAGCTCCACGGCACACCCCCGATCTGCGAAACCGCAGGTCGGGGGTTGTGTTTTGAGCGAGATGGTTGGAGCCACCCGCGGACTCCAACCTTGGCTAGTTCAGAAGGCTTCCGATTCTTCGATATGCGCCTAGATCTGCAGGTCAAAGCCATGACGTCGGCGACCCCGCTCTAACGCGGCCGTTGCTGAAGCTAAGCAGCTGTGACCCGCCCGAGGCTGATGCCGCAGCGCTGATCGCCCACGGCACCGCCCGCCCCACCGAACCCGGCCGCATCGGCGGCGCCGTCGACCAGGCGGCGGAAGCCGGCTCGACCGGCCCCGCGTTTGTGCCCGGCGATTTCAAGCTCAACATCAGCGCGAACCCGCCGAACGACGAGCGGATGCTCGGGATCGAGTGGCCACCTGGACCACTGGCGAACACCTGCTGGCCGGCATCTTCGACCAGCTTTCGATCCTGCGATGGATGTACCTGCAAGTCCACCGCGACCCGAACTCACCGCAGGTCCCGGCCCCGCAGATGCTCCCTGTCCCGGCGACGCTGACCAGGCCGAGCCGTCCGCCGCCCCGGTCAACTACGACCTCGACGCCGTTCACGCCGCGCCGGTCACCGAACTGGCTGCCGTCGTCTCCGCTCGGGCCGAGCACAGTGCCCCTCCGTCTGGTAAATAAGAGTTCTGCGACCTTGGTTTCTCGGCTAGGAGAACTCATGCCCGTGCCCCGCTCCACCGACCTCGCCGCACTCCATCCCGGCCGCCGTACCGCCCTCGCCGGCCTGGCCGCGCTCGGGCTCGGGCTCGGCACGGTCGTGCCGACGATCTCCGCCGGGCCGGCTCGAGCCGCCACCGCCCCCCTCGTCGGCCCGCTTCAGCTCACCCTGCCCGCGCCGACCGGCCGGTGCCGGATCGGAAACGTCGCCCTGCACCTCATCGATCGATCCCGCCGCGATCCATGGGTCCCGTCGCATCCGGCACGTGAGCTGATGATCAGTATCTGGTACCCGGCCCGCGACGTCGACGGCTACGACCCCGTGCCCTGGCTGCCCGCCGCCGCGTGGTCGGCCTATCTGCGGCGCATCCAGATTCCGCCGGGCCTGGTGACCGTCCCCTCGACGCACGGCTATGACGGCGCGCCCGCCGATCGCCGACACGGTCCGCGTCCCGTGCTGCTGTTCTCACCGGGTTCCGGCGGCGACCGCGGCGACTGCACGACGTACACCGAGGAGCTGGTCAGCCACGGCTACGTGGTCGTCACCATCGACCACACCCACGACAGCTCGGAGGTCGAGTTCCCGGACGGCCACGTCGAACCCCGTACCATCCCGGCGGGCACTCCGGCGATCGAAACCGAGGCGGTCTCGGTCCGGGTCGCCGACACCCGGTTCGTGCTCGACCAGCTGTGCGCCATCGCGGCGGGCCGCAACCCGGATGTCGAGCACCGTCCGTTGCCTCGCGGCCTGGCCGAGATGCTGGACCTGTGCCGGATCGGGATGTACGGGCACTCCATGGGTGGCGCCACCGCGGCCTGGGCGATGCTCGACGACCGGCGGATCCTGGCCGGATGCGACCTCGACGGCTCGCTGTTCGGCCCGGTCCTCACCGCCGGGCTGGACCGGCCGTACCTGTTCATGTGCTCACAAACGCACGACCTGGCCAACGATCCGTCCTGGGCCCAGGCCTGGTCGCATCTGCGGGGTTGGCACAAGGAACTCCGCCTGGTGAACTCCGCGCACAAGTCGTACACCGACCTCCAGTCACTGCTGCCCCAGGCGGCCGCCGTCGTCGATATTCCGCCGAGCGCCCTGCAGACGATCGGCACCGTTGACCCGGCCCGGTCGGTACTCGCCGTACGCACCTATCTGCGCGCATATTTCGACCGGTTCATCCGCGGACACGACAGCCACCTGCTCGACCGTCCGTCCCCGGCCTTCCCCGAAATCGAGTTCCTGGCCTGACCCGCCTGATAGCGCCGTGGACAGTACCGGCCGGTTGTCCCGGATCGTTATCGGCGTGGCCTGACTTACAACTAGGCGCCGCTCTCACACGGGAAGACGCTCAGCCCGCGTCCCGCTGCGGGACGCTATCGGGCTGGGGGTTGCGTGAGAATCGCGTGGGGTATTGCCGCGTCCGTATTTGGCAACGACGAGCCAGGGATACTCAACCGAAAACTCGGCTGGACTGGGTCAGTCGCCGGCCGCTGTGATCCGGTTCGTCAGATCTGCCAGCCCGTCTGCGTTCAAGCCGGGCCAGCCGTGGATGGCGCGCTGCCACTCGCCGGGGATCGCCGTACGCCCCCAGGCCGCGCCCAGTAGCGCGCCGGCGATCGCCGCTACGGTGTCGGTGTCGTCGCCGGCTCGGACTGCGGCCTGCAGGGCGAGGTGGAAGTGCGCCTCGGGGTCGTCCGGGGAAATCTTGGTGTGCCAGATGGCGGACCATGCGGCTTGCAGCGCGGTGACGACGAAGCCGTTCGGCTGGAAGGCGTGCGGCAGCTTGGCCTCGGCCTCGTCCAGCCAGGCGGTCCACTGGGAACGGCGCTCGGCGGGGAGTTGGAACACCGCGTCACGGACGCCGTGAAAGGCCACAGGCTCCACAAACAGCATGGTGAGCGATGTTCGAACGGGCAGGCAACGGCCCCGACGCCCAGGTCAAGGCTGTTTTTGCGCAGGCAGCACTCGAACGCCGATTCTCATCCCAACCCGTTTTGGATTCTGGTTCGTCGCCGTCGGCGGTGAATTGGTGGTGGCGTTCCACGCGCATACGGCGTCCGGACCGGCCTCCGGCACGGGCACCCCATGCCGAGGCGGCCACCACAATCGCGGTCAATGGATCAGCAGAGCATCCCCGACTGAGTTCATGGCGAGCGATCAGTGACTGACAGCGCTCCAAGATCCCCGACTGAGTCAAGCTAAGCGCGGGCTTCGGGGAATCTGACGAACTGCTCAGCGCGGCCCATTCGGCGGATTCCGAGGTCCGCGAAACGCCTCCGGCCGCTGGCGATCAACCGCTGGTACTCGGCGTCGTCGCCTTGGATCCGGGCCAGGACGGCGAGTGAGATCTCGCATTCGGCGATCACGACGGCGTGGTTGATCCGGATGCCCAGTTCCAGGCTGCGTTCCAGGTTCGCGCGGGCGTGCTGGCAGAGCCGGGTCTCTTCCTCGACGGTGTCAGATCGCAGTGCCCGGTTCATGATGGCTAGGGCGGTCTCGCCGGAGCGATTCGCGATCCGTTCGGTGTCGTCGCCTCGGTTCTCGAATTCCAGCAGCCCGGTGAACAGATGCTCGGCCTCTTCGAACTCGTCCTGCAACAGTGCTGCGAACCCGAAGTCCAGCCGTGCCCCACGTTCCAGTAATCCGTCTCCGCTTTGGCGAGCGTATATCGCCACCTGCTCGGCCCAGTATCGAGCGGTGGGGCCGTCGTTGGCGTCTCGGGCGATGCCGGACAACGAGCGGGCGGCGTTGCCGGCCCAGCGCGCTGCGGCCGGTGAATCGTCGCATCTCCGGGCTGCCTCGAGACCTTGGAGGCAGTAGCGTTCCGTCTCGGGGTAGTCGCCGATCTGGAGCAGCGGCCAGGCGATGGTCGACGCGCAGAGTTCCGCGATCGCCAAGTCGTCGCCGAGCAGTTCGGCGACGTCGAGAGCGGCTCTGCCCCAAGTGACGCGTTCCTTCAGGGCATTGCGATAGCCCAGGAATCGAGCCAGGGATCCCACCGCGTGGATGAAGAGCTGACACAGCTCGACGTCGTCCTCGCGGCAGCGTTCCCGCGCCACGGCCAACGCCGACATGATGTCGACTCGGTCGGCCTCCAACACGTCGTTGTCGGCTGCGTTGTCGACCACCAACCGCAGGAGGTATCGCATACGGCGCATGCGGCAATTCTCGTCGAACGCGGCGTCAGGCTCATCCGACGATGTGCCCGACCGCCACAGCCGCCGACGCACAGCTCACTCCCACCGCGATGCGACGTCGGTGCTGATGAAGTAGCGTGTCAGCGGGTGCAGGGTATAGCGCTCGTCCTGGCCCCCGACCAGGCTGAGCATGGACCGTCGGACCAGCATGGCGGCCGCTCGGTAGAACTCCTGATCAGCCATGTCGGCGGTGTACTTGACCGCGCCGGCGGTCGGGTTTCCCTCGAAGAGCCGCATGGCGACCAGCACCTTGCGGGCGGGTCCGTCCAGCTCCTTCCAGGTCCGCCGGAACATGAAGCTGTAGAACTCGTAGCTCAGATCGTTGAACCCGGCCTCCTCGACGACTCGCAGGACCTGTTCGATCGGCTCGTAGTCCATCTGTCCGCTGATGAGCAGCATCGCCAACGGCGCACCGCCGGCCGCGTCGCGGATGCGCGCGAGGGTGTCGGCGTCCGCTTTCATCAGGTTCCGGTTGTTCTGGAGCTGGCCGGTCCTGACGAGAAACGCGACGCCGTCCTGCGGTGAGAGTCCTTCGAGATTCATGGTGAACACGCGCTGGTGGATGACGGCGTACCTGCTCGTCATCAGGGCCTTGCTCTGGCCGAGGATTTCGAACAAGCCGGCGACCAGTGCGTCCCGGTCGGGCACGGTCTCCAGGTTGTCAAGCACAATCAGCACTCGATGATCGGCCAGCCAGGCCCTGACGATCTCCGCCTTCACCGCCGTGGGCGCATCGGTGCTCGACGGCACCTGCGAGTGGTGAAGCAGGTCGTTGACCAAGGCATCGAACGAGTAGTCGGCGACCTCGGTGCGCAGGACGCCCTCTCCGACGAACTTCTCAGCCGGGGTGCTATGCCAGAAGATGCTGCTGAACAAGCCTTCGGCCGCGGCCACACGCATGGCCTCCTGCGCCAGCGCGGTCTTTCCGATCCCGCCCACACCCTTGAGCGTGATCAGGGGTATCAGCGGATTCCTCAAAGCCCCCATGAGCATCGCCAGATCCTCGTATCGCCCGATGAACTCGACCGGCGGGAGGACGGGTTGCCGGGCGGCCGGCCGCTCCGAATCCGCCGCGACGACAGGCGTCGCCGGCGGCGGCTCCTCGTGGCCGCTACGCCTACGGATCGCTTCCGACGTGCTCTTCACCAACTCCAGTGCATCGCCGAACGAGCCCAAGAGGGCCACCGCCGCGATCCCCGTCCCCGCGATGAACGTCACCGGGCCGGAAATCCCGGATGGAAGCACCGGTTTGACGTACCTGTCGATGGTCCACAAGAGGAGAACGAGGAGTGCTACCACCAGAAGTAGTGCCGAGACGATGCGCCGCACCCCCCAAGGAATATCAGGCTTCTGAATAGGTGGCTAGTGTTTCCGGACTTGGAGCCACAAGAGCCAGCCACACTCGCGCCTACCTGTGGTCCGAAGGTGTCGTGCGGCTCCCTGATTGGAAAACTGATGGAGTGACGACATCGAGGAACAGGCTGACGGTCGATGACATTTGAGGACGATCTCGCCGCTGAGGGCGAGCCGGAAGCCGAGTTCCACGTCGGGATCGCCGCCAGGCAGCCGATGAAGCGTGTCGCCGCCGGTGCGCTGTTCCATGATCCGCAGGGTCGGATCGTCATGGTGGAACCGATCTACAAGCCCACCTGGGAGATCCCGGGCGGAATGTGCGAAAAAGGCGAGGCCCCCCGGGACGCCTGTCGGCGTGAGGTCGCCGAGGAGATCGGCCTGGCGACAAACGTCGGCAGACTCCTGGTCGTGGACTGGCAGCCGGGTCATGGCGTCTGGGGTGAGATCGTTGTGTTCGTTTTCGACGGTGGCACCTTGTCCGAGCAGCATATTGACGCGGTTGAGCTTCAACCTGACGAGTTGCGTGGACTGCACCGGGTGGCATTGACGGATATACGCGGTCGAGTACGCCCCAGCATGTATCGCCGTCTCAGCGAAGCCGACAGAGCCAAGCGCAACGGCGAGACGTTGTACCTGCAATTCGGCCGCCGAGCGTAGCAGTATGCGCTAACGAGACCAGCGCGGATCACCCGCACGTCAAGCAGAGACATCCCCAGGTGCTGCGTGGCCCCCTGCACGCCTCAGAGTTCCAGGACGTATCCGAGCAGGCTCGCGTCCCCGTCGAGGCCGTCCGGCCGGAAGCCGCACTTCTCCAGCACGCGCCGCGAGGCGACGTTGTGCCCGGCGACGTAGGCGTGCACCGGCCGCTCGGTGAGCTCGCACAGGAACAGCGCCAGCGCGGTGGTGGCGACGCCGCGGCCCCAGTGGTCGCGGCCGAGCCAGTAGCCGAGCTGGCGCTGTTCCCATTGGGTCCAGGAGGTCAGCGAGCCGGCCACCTCGCCGTCGACCACGACCGCGCGGGCCAGGATCGCCGGGTCGGCCAGGATCGCGCGCCACAGTGCGTCATGGTCGCGGCGCGAGACCGGCATCGCGGCGGCCATCCGGGCCGCGAGCGGATCGCGCTGGTGCTCGAAGAAGAGCGGCACGTCGGCCACCCCCACCGGCCGCAGCCGGATGTTGGCGTGCGCGCCATCCCGCTGTAAGCCGCCATCGCGCCAAGGACCCCTCACCACCCCGCCTTTCGTCCGGTTTCCCACCGTAGTTCCCCCGCGGGTCGCCCGATCTTCACACCGGACAGGTAATCCGCAGGTGCGCAACCCATTTTCGCCTTTATTCGATTGGACTCCACGCGCCGACTCCCTTATAATCGAAGGCATACCGCCGATGCGATCAAAGGATCCAAGGAGTCAACGATGAACTTCGCCTCGACCTACGAGCTCGCCGCCGCCCAGACCCGTCTGGCCGAGCTGCACAAGCAGGCCGCCGACGCCCGCCTGGCGCGCATGGCCAAGAAGGAGCGCCGCCGCAAGGCCGCGTGAGCTCAGACGACAACGACATCCAGTGGGGCCGCCCGATGTGGGCGGCCCCACTGGCGTGTGCGGGCAAAAGGTGTCGCCCGGCCGACGGCACGGCCCTAGGGTGCGCGGCATGGCTTCCGAGGTCCCTTACAGGCCGCTGCCGATCGACCAACCGGTCGTCTACGCGCACGGCCCCGATTCGAGCCCGCGACCGCAGACTCCCGCAGGCACCACGGTCGAGTTCGAGTGGCGCGAGAGCACCGTCTACCCGGGGACGTCGCGGAAGTTCTGGGTACACCTGCCGGCCGGATACGACCCGGGCCGGCCGGCGAACGTGATGGTGTTCCTGGACGGCTGGTGGTACCTCGACCCGGCCGGCGACGTGCGCGGCGGAATCGTCCTGGACAACCTCGTCCACGCCGGCGAGATCCCGATGACCGTCGGGGTGTTCGTCGATCCCGGCGTCTTCGAAGGCTCCGGCCAGCCGAAGAACCGCAACGCCGAGTACGACGCCTTCGACGACCGCCTCGCGACCTTCCTGACCGACGAGATCATCGCGCAGGTCGCAGCCCGCTACCTGATCACCGAAGACCCCGAGCGCCGCGGCATCTGCGGCGGCAGCTCCGGCGGCGACGGCGCCTTCACCGCCGCGTGGCTGCGCCCCGACAGGTTCCGGCGAGCCGTCTGCTTCCTGTCGAGCTTCGCGCAGATGCCCGGCGGGAACCCCTATCCCGCACTGATTCCCGCGGTCGAGCGCAAGCCGCTTCGCATCTTCCTGCAGGCCGGCCATCGCGACCTCGGCTGGGACCGGCCCGCGCGCAACTGGCTGGCGGAGAATCTGCGGACGGCCGCCGCCTTGGCCGAGGCCGGCTACGACTTCCGCCTCGTCCTCGGCGACGGCGCCCACAGCACGAACCACGGCGGGGTGCTGCTGCCCGACGCACTGCGCTGGGTGTGGCGACCGCCGGCGTGAGCCGCGACCGCCATCAGGCCCGAACCTCGCGAACCTCCCGAGCTTCCCGGCCCGGGATCCCCACAGCCCGCCCGGCACCGGCAACCCCCGCGATCCCCGCGATCCCCGCGATCCCCCGCGGCGGCCCGAACAGCAGGTGGTACGGCCGAGCCCCCGGCGCGTCGGCGACCGCGACGTAGTCCGGCGCGGTGCGGGAGGCGGCCGCCAGCAGGCGGTCGCGGGCCTGTTCGGGGGTCAGCGGGTCGATGCCGGTGGCGGCGTACAGACCGGCGCGGATGGTGTCGATGTCGGGTTCGGATTCGCGCAGGTTCTGCTCGGTGGTCTCCAGCGGGAAGCCGTGGCCGGCCTCGTGCCAGAAGCCGAGGGCGATGAAGATGGCCAGTGCCTCGGCCAGGTCCTCGGCGATCAGGGTGCCGCAGCCCTCGCGGTCGGCGTACAGGACCGGGCGGCGCGGTTCCCGGGGGTCGCCGACCAGGTAGTACGTGCCGCCGGTGCCGTCGGCGGCGATCGGGTGCAGGGGCAGGCCGGCCGGGATCAGCAGGCGGTCGCGGGGGGTGCGGCGGGTGATGTCGAAGTCGGCGACCAGGTCCAGCGTCCGGGCGACCTGTGGCGTGGCTTCCAGCAGCCGCAGGAGTGCCTCGCCCGGGTCGGTGTCCGTGGACAGATCCGAATCCGTGGAGCGATCCGTATCCGTGAAGAAATCCGTGGAGGGAACCGTGGCCGTGTCCGGGTGCATGGCCAGCAAAGTAGCCGAGCTCTGCGCGCCGCCACGGCGGCATTTATGCCTACCAGGCGATCGGCCGCCGGTCCCGGAAGAAGCCGCCGGTCGGCCCGTCGTCGGGCAGCGTGGCGGCCCACACGATGCCGGCCGCGCCCTCGGCGACCGGCCGCCCGCCGGGGCCGCCCATGTCGGTCGCGACCCAGCCCGGACACACCGCGTTGACCAGGATCCCGTCGGCGCGCAGGTCGGCGGCGAGCATGCGGGTCAGGGCGTTGAGCGCGGCCTTGGTGATGCTGTACGCCGGCGTGGATCCGCTGGTCATCTCGGTCAGCGAGCCGGCGCCGCTGGAGACGTTCACGATCCGCTGGTGGCTCCCGGCCCGCAGCAGCGGCAGCAGCGTCTGCACCAGCTGCCAGGGCCCGTAGACGTTGGTCTCCGCCGCCTCCCGGACCACCGCCAGGTCGGCGCCGACGGCGTGCTGCCAGGTGTCGTAGTGGATGGCCGCGTTGTTGACCAGCACGTCCAGGTGCCCGAACTCTTCGCGGATCTGCTCGGCGGCAGCCGCGATGTCGGCGGTGCTGGTGACGTCCAGCCGCAGCGGATACGCGCCGTCCCCGAGCTCCGCGGCGGTGTCGCGGGCGGCGCCCTCGTGGCGGGCCGCGACCAGGACCGCGTGGCCCGCGGCCAGCAGCTGGCGCGCCGTCTCCCGACCCAGGCCCCGGTTGGCCCCGGTGACCAGGGCGATCACGACGCCTCCCCCGGCTGCCGCCCGATGACCACGGTCGCCTCCAGTTCCTGGTCCTGCGCTATCCACGCCTTCAATCCGGCCTGCCCGAACTCGTCCAGCATCTGCTCGGCCTGCGCCTCGCTCGTCTCGATCAGCAGGTGCCCCCGGGGCGCCAGCCACCGCGGCGCTCCTTCGGCGACCCGCCGGTGCACCGCCAGGCCGTCGGCCCCGCCGTCCAGGCTCGCCGCCGGCTCGAAGGCGCGCGCCTCGGCGGGCAGGGTGGCGATGGCCTCGCTCGGCACGTACGGCGCGTTGACCACCAGCAGGTCCACTGTGCCGCGCAGCCGCTCCGGCAGCGCCTCGAACAGGTCCCCTTCGTGGGCCCGCGCGCGGGCTCCGAACGGCGCCAGGTTGCTCCGCGCGTAGCCGAGCTGCGCCGCGTCGATGTCGGCGGCGTGGACCTCGGCCTGGGACAGCCGGGTGGCCAGCACCGTCGCGAACGGCGCGGACCCGCAGCACATGTCCACGACCACGCGTGCCTGCCGCCCGAGGTCGACGGCGAGCTCGACCAGGAACTCCGAACGGCGCCGGGGCACGAACACCCCCGGCCCGACCCCGATCCGCAGCCCGCAGAACTCGGCCCAGCCGACGACGTGCTCCAGCGGCTCGCCGGCGCAGCGCCGCCCGACGAGCTCGGCCAGCCGCCGCGCGGGCTCGACGTCCTCCTTCACGGCGCGCACCAGCAGCTCCGCCTCGTCCTCGGCGAACACACACCCGGCGGCGCGCAGCCTGGCCACGACGTCCTCATCCATGATCACGATCTCAGTCTCGCGCAAACACACCCGACAATGCATAGGCGGGCGATTTGTCAAGATGTTGACGCCCGAGGTCGTACCGCTCCGTGGTGGCCGAATTCGCGTGCCCCATGTAGACCTGGATGTCGCGCAGCGGCACCCCGGCGTCCAGCAGCATCGTGGTGCAGGCGTGGCGCAGGGAGTGCGGGCTGATCTTCTTCTCGATCCCGGCGGCCCGGGCGCAGGACTCGACGATCCACTCGACCTGATACCGGGTCAGGCGCGCGCCCTCGGGGCCGGTGAACACCGGCCCGGAGGCCGGACCGGCTCCGACGTCAGCGGTCCCGGCCCGCTCGGCCAGCCAGGCGTCCAGGCACCCGGCGGCCGGCGGCGCGATCGCCTGGTCCTGCTCCTCGCCGCCCTTGCGCCGCAGCCGCACGACCCGGTGCCCGCGCTGGCTGGACAGGTCCTCCACGTTGATCCCGCACAACTCCGACACCCGCAGCCCCTGATACAGCAGCACCGCCACCACCGCCTCGTCCCGCACCCCGCGCTTGGCCGCCTCGGCGAGCATCGCCGCCGACTCCTCGCGGTCCGGCCCCAGCGTCTGCGATTTGCGGGAGATCCGCGGCAGGTGCAGCGCCTTGTCCTTGGCCGGCACCGGGCTGGTCGAGGCGTACCCGGAGTCCACGGCGTAGGCGTAGAAGTTCCGCACGGCACTGATCTTGCGCGCGAGAGTGGCCGGCCGGGCCTTGCCGTCGTCGGCCAGGTGCACGCTCCAGGCGTCGACATGGGCCCGCACGGCGTCGAAGGGATCGACGTCGAACAGCGCGCACCAGGCGAACCACTGCTTCAGATCGACCGCGTAGGCCGAGGCGGTCGTGGGCTTGTACGTGAGCAGGAACAACGCCGCGACCTGCTCGGCCCGCGGACCGGAACCGGGTCCGACAGCCGCCAGCGCACCGGGGACGACCGATACCGGGCTCAGAGGTTCGCTCACGGCTTCATTGTGGCCTGCCGCCAAGCCAGAACGGCTTCCTCCGTGTCGACGCGCGGGATCACCACCGACGGCCCGGGCTGCGGCGTGCGCCGCGCGGCCTCCGAGCGCTGGTCGTAGTCCGCGATCGCGGCACGCAGCACCGCCTCGGAGGCGGCCGGCCGGTCCTCGATCAGCCCTTTGCGCAGATCCTGCGCCTCCCGCCGCAGCGCGAGCGGCAGCGGCAGCGCGTGCACCCCGACCCGCTCCTGCGCGACCTTCTGCGTGATCCACCAGTCTTCGCGGTAGGGCTGGCCGTCGCCGGGCAGCGGCTTGCCCACCAGGGGGTTGTCTTCGAAGGCCCCGCCCTTCTCGGCGTCGCGGACCTGCTTGTCGATGCCGGATGCGAATCGCTCCTGCCAGGTGCTCATACCGCATTATCGCAAAAGGGTTACGGGCTTATCCCAGGGAGGTATCCCCCAGCCCGGTGGCCAGGGCGCGCAGCAGGTCGGCGAGGGTGCCGCGCTCGTCGTCGCCGAGCGCGGCCAACAGGCGCCGCTCGTTGGCGACGTGCAGCGGGACCAGCTTGTCGATCAGCTCAAGACCGGCCGGGGTGAGCCGGATGCGGACGCCGCGGCGGTCGCCGGGGTCGCGTACCCGCTGCACCAAACCCTTGGTCTCCATGCGGTCCACGCGGTTGGTGATGGCCCCGGAGGTGACCATCGCCGTCTTCAGCAGCGCGCCGGCGGACAGTTCGTACGGCGCGCCGGAGCGGCGCAGGGTCGCCAGGACGTCGAACTCCCAGAACTCCAGGCCGTAGCCGGCGAAGAAGTCCTTCAGCTCCTTGTCCAGCAGCCGCGACACGCGGCTGATGCGTCCGACGATGCCCATGGGGGCGGCGTCGAGCTCCGGCTTCTCCCGGGCCCACATCGCGATGATCGCGTCCACCGCGTCGGCCATCGGCGCTCCTTCCGAAGGGTGCGAGGGAATGTGCTAGCTTCCCCTCAACGTTAACACTCTCAACGTTAAGAGAGTTGGCGTGGAAGACCAAGGGGAGAGCTTCACATGACCGCCATCACCACCGCCGCACCGACCACCGCCCCGGCGCCCGCATCCGCCGGCGGCCCGGCCGGCGCCGCCGGCACAGCCCGCGACCTGCTGCTGTCCGCCCTCGCCCCGGCGAGTTGGGGCACCACCTACGTCGTCACCTCCGAGTTCCTCCCCGACCACCGGCCGATGCTGGCCGCGACGATGCGGGCGCTGCCGGCCGGGCTGATCCTGCTGGCGTTCGTCCGCCGCCTGCCCAGGGGCAGCTGGTGGTGGAAGACCGCGGTGCTGGGCACCCTGAACTTCGGGGCCTTCTTCCCCCTGCTGTTCTTCGCCGCCTACCGGCTGCCCGGCGGCGTGGCCTCCACCCTGGGCTCGGTGCAGCCGCTGCTGGTCGCCGGGTTCAGCATCCTGATCCTGCGGCAGCGGCCGCACGCCGCGGTCCTGGGCGCCGCGATCGTCGGCACCGGCGGCGTGGCGCTGATGACGCTGACCGCCAAGGCCCGGCTGGACGCGCTCGGGGTGCTGGCGATGCTGGTCGCCACCGCGCTGATGGCGCTGGCCGTGGTGCTCGGCCGCAAGTGGGGCCGTCCCGAGGGCGCCACGCCGATGGTGCTGGCGACCTGGCAGCTGGTGTTCGGCGGCCTGGTGCTGGCGCCGATGACGCTGCTCTCCGAGGGGCTGCCGGACACGCTGACCGCGCGGAACCTCGCCGGGTTCGCCTACATCGGCGTCGTGGGCACCGCCGTCGCCTACACCCTGTGGTTCCGCGGCATCGAGCGCCTGGCACCGACCTCGCTGTCGCTGCTGAGCCTGGCCAACCCGATGGTGGCCACGGTCGCCGGGTTCGTGGTGCTGCACCAGTCGCTGACGCCGCCGCAGGCGGCCGGGTTCGCCGTGGCGCTGGGCGCGCTGGTCACCGGACAAATGCTGGTCGCCAGGAGGCGCGCGTCCTAAGGTGGACCCGACAAGGTTACCGACCGGTAGTAAGAAAGGCGGCGGCGATGGCCGACACGACCGAGGAAGCCCCCCGGACCAGCTATGACCTGGTGCTGTTCGGCGCCACCGGCTTCACCGGGTCCCTGGTCGCCGAGTATCTCGCCGCCCACGCCCCGGCGGCCGTGCGGTGGGCGCTGGCCGGGCGCTCGACCGCGCGGCTGATGGCGGTGCGCGACCGGCTGGCCGCGAGCCGGCCGGAGCTGAAGACGCTGCCGCTGATCATCGCCGACGCCGGCGACCCGGAGTCGCTACGCGCGCTGGCCGGGCAGACGCGGGTCGTGATCAGCACCGTCGGGCCCTATCTGCACCACGGCGAAGCGCTGGTCGCGGCGTGCGCCGACGCCGGCTGCGACTACGTCGACCTGACCGGCGAGCCGGAGTTCGTCGACGCCATGTACCTGAAGTACCACGCGCGCGCCGTGGAGACCGGGGCGCGGCTGGTGCACTGCTGCGGCTTCGACAGCATCCCGACCGACCTCGGCGTCCTGTACACGATGCGCGAGCTCGGGCCGCAGACCGGACCGGTGCGGGTGTCGGGGTTCATCCGCGCCAAGGGCACGTTCTCCGGCGGCACGCTGGCCTCCGCGATGCTGGCGATGTCGCGCGCCAAGACGATGGCCCGCACCGCCAAGGCCCGGCGCGCCGCCGAGCCCGAGACCCCGGGCCGCCGGTTCGGCGTGCTGGCCGGGCCGCCCCGGCACGACAACACCGCGCACGCCTGGATCCTGCCGCTGCCGGTGATCGACAACCAGGTGGCGCTGCGCAGCGCGGCCGCGCTGCCGGAGTACGGCCCCGACTTCCGCTACGGCCACTTCGCCGCGGTGCGCCGGCTGCCGGTCGCGCTCGCCGGCCTGGCCGGCATCGCGGGACTGGCGGTGGCCGCGCAGGTCAGGCCCCTGCGGCAGGCCGTGGGCCGGACGGTCAAGCCCGGTGAGGGCCCTGACGAGCGCCGCCGGGCCGCCAGCTGGTTCACCCTGCGGCTGCGCGCCGAGGCCGGCGGACGGACGCTGATCACCGAGGTCTCCGGGGGCGACCCCGGGTACGGCGAGACCGCGAAGATGCTCGCCGAGTCGGCGCTGTGCCTGGCCTTCGACGAGCTGCCGGCCACCGCCGGGCAGCTCACCACGGCCGCGGCGATGGGCGACGCGCTGATCGCGCGGCTGACCCGGGCCGGAATCACGTTCCGGACTCTGTCCGGGCCGCCGACCCGCTCTCCCGGCCCGGTGGCGCGGCGCTGAGCGGCGAGGACCACGCGGACCGCCGCCATGATCGGCGCAGAGGATCAGGCGGGCTGTGCGAAAGGACTGCCCGCCGCAGCGCGCGAACGGCCGGCCGGGGCACTGTCGCCGCTCCGACCGGCCGCTGCCGAACTCGCTGGTTCGCGCGTCCTACTCGTCCGCGCTGGCCCAGCCCTGCAGAATCCCGCGCCCCAGCTCGTGGCCGCGCATCATGAAGTGCAGCACCGCCGGTGTGGTCTCCGGGGTGACGCCCAGGTCGCGGACCGAGTCCACGTCCAGGGCGTGCACGGCGAAGAAGTAGCGGTGGCGGCCGGTGCCCGGCGGCGGGCCGAAGCCGACGTACTGGCGCATGCCGATCTCGTTGGGGACGTGGAACGCCGGCCCCGGCAGCGAGTCGTCGCCGGCCCCGGCGCCGGCCGGCAGCTCGGTGGTGTCGGCCGGCAGGTCGGCCAGGCCCCAGTGCCAGAACCCGGAGGGGATCGGGGCGTCGGGGTCGAACATCGTCACCGAGATGCTCCTGGTGCCCTCCGGCACCGGGCCCCAGGACAGCTGCGGGGAGACCTCGCGGCCCCCGGGGACCTCGAAGATCGCCGAGCCGTGCTCGGGGGCCAGGCGCTGCCCGGCCTGGAATTCGGAGGAGGCCACCGTGAATGACGGCACCTGCTCGGAGGTGTCATAGGGCGAGGACACGCACACCACTCCCGTCCAACCACATCGTCGACTATTGATGGATCGTGCGACCCTCAACCCTACAGACAGAAAGGCTGCCAACTGCCATGACCTCCGCCGGAGAGCACTACCGCGTCATCCGCATGCAGCTCACCGAGCTGGCCTCGGAGCTCTCGCCCGAGCAGGCCGCCACGCCGGTGCCGGCGCTGCCGGGCTGGAGCGTGCGGGACACGTACGCCCACCTGGCCGGGGTCAGCGCCGACATCGTCGCCGGCACCACCGGCGACCCGCACGACCCGGCCTGGACCGCCGGGCACGTCGACACGCGGCGGGAACGGTCGCTGGCCGAGGTCTGCGCCGAATGGGCCGCCAACGGCACGGCAGTCGAGGCGGTCCTGGACGATCCGGCCGGGCGGCGCGGGGTGTTCGCCGTGTTCGACGTCTTCCACCACGGCCACGACATCCGCGGCGCGCTCGGGCGGCGCGGGGCGCGCGACACGCCCGAGGCCGCGTTCGTGGCGACCCTGATGACCAAGTTCAAGCGCGGCGGCTGGGCCGAGGCCGGGCATCCGCCGGTCGAGCTGGCCGCCGACGCCGGCTCCTGGCGGCTCGGGGCGCCGCAGGGGGATCCGGTCGCGGCGCTGGACACCTCCGACTTCGAACTCTCCCGGATCCTGGTCGGCCGGCGCTCGCGCGCGCAGATGCTGGCCGCCGGCTGGACCGGCGACCCGGAGCCGATCGTGGACCTGCTGCCGGTGTTCGGGCCGCCCGTGACCGACCTCACCGAGTAGCCACGCCGACGAGCGCGCCGCGCGGCGCCTAAACTCAATCCGCACACCACCGCCAGGTGAGAACAATCCGCCCCCGGGAGTCGCCCCTTGGCCACCTTCGAGTCCCTCATGGACCTGCTCGAGCTGGAGCGGATCGAGGACGACCTGTTCCGCGGCGCCTCGCCGGACACCGACGTGCAGCGCGTCTTCGGCGGCCAGGTCCTGGGGCAGGCGCTGTCCGCGGCCACCGCCACCGTGGAGCCGGACCGCAGCGTGCACTCCCTGCACGGCTACTTCCTGCTCCCCGGCGACCCGGCGGCGCCGATCGTGTACGAGGTCGACCGCTCGCGCACCGGGCGGTCGTTCTCCACCCGCCGGGTGGTGGCGCGCCAGCACGGCCGCAACATCTTCGTGATGTCGGCGTCGTACCAGATCCCGGAGCCGGGCCTGGACCACGCCGACCCGCGGCCGGACGCCCCGGACCCGGAGTCGCTGCCGGCCATCCCGCCGAGCCCCGCCGACGACGGCGAGGACGCGCTGTGGAACATCCTGTACCGGCGCTGGACCGCCTTCGACATCCGCCGGGTGCCGGACACCGGGCCGGAGCGCCGGCAGGTGTGGCTGCGCACGTCGGCGCCGCTGCCGGACGACCCGCACCTGCACACGGCGGTACTGGCGTACGTGTCGGACCTGACGCTGCTGTCCACCACGCTGATCCGGCACAAGCTGCTGCCGCACAAGGAGGTGCAGATCGCCTCGCTGGACCACGCCATCTGGTTCCACCGCGCGGCGCGCGCCGACGAGTGGCTGCTGTACGACCAGGCCTCGCCCTCGGCCTCGGGAGCCCGCGGGCTGGCCACGGGACGGCTGTTCACGCGGGAGGGGACGCTGGTGGCCACGGTCGTGCAGGAAGGGCTGCTGAGGGTCAACCCGGCACCCTGACATATCGCCGAAACCGGCCGCATCCCCCCATGCCCGGCCGGCACCGACCACACAGGCCGATCCGCTAGTCTCGACGGCGTCCCACCGACCCGCCGCCCCAAAAGAATGAGGTCAGCGCGCAGATGTCCGTGTACCAGGCGGCGAAGTTCTTCGTCGAGCCCCTCGTGAAGCTCGTCTACCGGCCACGGGTCGAGGGCCTGGAGAACATCCCCGCCACCGGCGCCGCGATCCTGGCCGCGAACCACCTGTCGTTCTCAGACTCCTTCTTCATCCCGGTGGTGGTCCCCCGCCACGTCACCTTCATCGCCAAGGCGGAGTACTTCAACACCCGCGGCCTGAAAGGGATGTGGAACAAGTACTTCTACGCACGCTTCGCCGGCGCGGTCCCGATCGACCGGTCCGGCACCCGCAACGCGACCACGGCGGCCCTGGAGGGCGCCGTGGCGGTGCTGGAGGGCGGCGGCCTGTTCGGCATCTACCCCGAGGGGACGCGGTCGCCCGACGGGAAGCTGTACCGGGGCCGGACGGGGATCGCGGAGATCGCGCTGCGCTCGGGGGCGCCGATCATCCCGATCGGCATCGTCGGGACCGACCGGGTACAGCCGCCCGGCAAGAAGATCCCGCGACTGAGCCGGGTCACCATCCGGATCGGGGCGCCGCTGGACCTGGCCGAGGCCAAGGCCCTGAGCAAGCCGGCGCTGGTGCGGCGGGCGATCACGGACGAGGTGATCGAGGAGATCCAGAAGCTGTCGGGGCAGGAGTACCGGCCGGTTTACGCCTCGGATGTGAAGGAAGGGAAGGCGGCCGCCTGAGGGGGGCGCTCGCTGGATCTCCCACCGCCTCACGAAAGCCGCACCGTCCGGATCCACAGAACGCCACCGGCAGCCAGCAGCACCGCGGCAGTCAGCAGAATCGCGCTCTCGATCCCCTGGAACTCCCAGAACCGGTTCGCGGGCTGGTATTCGACGACCTGCCGCAAGTTCTGCTTCGCCAGGCAGTCGTCGGTCTGCGGCATCGCGAGGTTCGTGCACTGCGTGGTGCCCAGCATCGTGAACGTGTGCCCGTCCGGCGTGACGGTCCGGTCGGTGACGATCCACGCGCCGGGGATGTCGATCGGCACCGTCACCTGGCCCTCGGTGCCGAACCTGGCCGATTGGAGTGCCGGGGCGGTCAGGACCGGGCCGGTGATCGTGATCGGTGCGACCAGGTGCGGCCGGATCCATGTCGGCACGGTGAACTGGACCGCGGCGACGATCACGAGGGCCGCCGCCATCGCCGGCAGGGTGCGCCGGATGAGCACGCCGAGCGTGACGCCCACGACGAATCCCAGCGCCGCGTATCCCAGCGGGACGGTGCCGCGTGCGTCGAACACGACCTTCTGGAACCGGCTGATCTGGGACCCGCCGCCGACGGGGAAGCCGCCGGCGGCGTCGATCGGGGCGGCCCACCAGCTCAGCATGAGGCTGATCAAGCCGGCGAAGGCCATGCTCGCCAGGCCCAGCAGCACGGTCTTCGTCAGGGCCCAGCGCGTCGGTGTGACGCTCTGGTGCCAGACGAATCGCAGGGTGCGGCCCTCGACCTCGCGGGTGATCGTCGGCGCGCCCCAGAAGGCGCCGATCAGGGCCGGGGTCAGCAGGAGCAGTCCGAGGCCGGTGAAGTACAGCGCGGGGTAGGTCGCGTCCGCCTTCATCGCGGTGAGGAAGGTGGTCGTCCGCGCGGCGCAGGACGCGTGGCACGAGGGCAGGCCGCTGGTGTCGTACAGCCCTGAGAGCCCCGACGCGGTTGTCGCCAGGGCGATGCCGAAGGCCAGGACGACGGCCGCGGCGACGATGACCGAGGCGCGGAATTGGCGGTAGGTCAGCCAGATCATTTCCGGGTCTCCACTTCCGGGTCCGGGACGCGGCCCATCTCCGCCAGGACGAGGTCTTCGAGGGTGGCCGGGGTAACCGGGGTGGCCTGGGCGGCCGGGGCGCTGTGCGAACCGGCGGGGGCGGCCAGCAGGTCGTCGACCGGCCCGGCCGTCCGGATGCGGGACGCGGTGATCACGATCAGGTAGTCGCAGAACCCCTCGAGGTCCGAGACCAGGTGCGAGGAGAGCATGACGGTCGTGGCGCGCTCGGTGACCGCGCTCCTGAGCTCGTCGAGGAACTCGCGGCGGGCCAGCGGATCCAGGGCGGCGACCGGCTCGTCGAGAACCAGCAGCTCGGGGCGTTTGGCCAGGGCCATCGTCAGCGCCAGTTGCGCGCGCTGGCCCCCGGATAGCCTGCCCGCCTTGCTCTTCGGATCCAGCCCCAGCCGCGCGATCCGTTGCTCGGCGTAGGGCCGGTCCCAGCCGGGGTTCAGGCGCGCGCCGAGACGGAGGTGGTCGGCGATGGACAGGCCCGGGTATGTCGGCGTGTCCTGGGCGACGAAGCCGACCTTGGCCAGCTGCCCCGGGCCGCTGCCGGGTCGGGCGCCCAGGACGCCGATCGTCCCGGCGTCGGGGGCCAGGTGCCCGGTGACCAGGTTCAGGAGCGTGGTCTTGCCGGCGCCGTTCGGGCCGACCAGCCCGACGACGCGGCCCTCGGGGATGTGCAGGGTGCAGTCGATCAGGGCCCAGCGTCTGCGGTAGCACTTGCCCAGGCCTTGGGTTTCGATCGCGGCGGTCATGGGTTTCCTCCTCGCGGTGGTTCGGCGACCTCGGCGCCGAGCACCACAGTGGCGATCGCGGCGTCGTGGATCGTCGGACTCCGGGACGGAGATCCGCGATGCCCTCCGGCCTGAAGTACGACGGGGCGGGTCGTCCCTGGGAACGACGCGCGCCGAGAACCGCGCGGGTACCGTCGTGGCATGAACGCCTCCAGCCCGCCGCTGGTCACAAGGCTCACGCGCGTGCGGCTGCGGCCGTGGCAGCGGGTCGCCGTCGACTGTGTCGCCGCCGTGCTGGCGACCGCTGCCGGCAAGGTGCCGTATCTGCGGTACCCGGGATGGCTGGCCGTCGTCGTTCTCGTGCTGGCGGCGCTTCCCGTCGCGGCACGACGGTTCTGGCCGCGTGCCGTTCTCGTGGTGGTCGCGGTCGGTACGGCGGCCGCCATCGCCGGGACCGCGGCCGACGCGCCGGCGTTCCTTCCGCTCGGGGCCTGCTATGCGGTCTCGCTGATCCCGCTGCGGTTCCCACGACGCGAGGCGCTCTGGCTGCTGTGCGGAACCCTGGCGGCTGTAGGAACCGGACTCGGGGGCTACGCGGTCGGCGCTGGTTCGGCCGCGACCGGCGACACCAGTCGGTTCGCGGCGGAGTGCGGGGTCTACATCGTGGCCGCGTGGCTGGCCGGCTATGCGATCCAACAGCAGCGTTCTTATACGGCGAAGGCGCGGGAACAAGCAGCGCAGCAGGTGCGCGAGCAGCTGGCGGAAGCCCGCCGCATCAGCAGCGAGGAACGGCTACAGATCGCCCGCGAGCTGCACGACGTCGTGGCGCACACCGTCAGCCTGATCGCGGTGCAGGCCGGCGTCGCCAACTATGTGGTGAAGACGAACCCCGACGAGGCGGCGCGCGTTGGCGTCCATCGAGACGACCAGCCGCGGCGCGCTGCGGGAGATGCGGGCTCTGCTGTCCATGCTGCGGGCCGACGGAACCGCCGACGGAACCGCGAACGGCATCACGGACGGCATCCCGAACAACATCGCAGTGCGGCACGAAGCCGAGCTGGTGCCCGTCCCGGGGCTCGCAGACCTCGATGCTCTCGTGGCGCGGACCGCCGAGGCGGGACTTCTGGTGGATCTGGAAGTCCATGGCGAGCGCAGTGCGCTCTCCGCGGGGATCGACCTGGCCGCGTACCGAGTGGTCCAGGAGGCGATCACCAACGTGGTCAAGCACGCGGCGACGGACAGCTGCCGGGTGAGGATCGGCTATGAGCAGGACGCGTTGTCTGTACAGGTGACGGACGACGGCAACGCCGGTTTCAGTAAGATCTCGGGTCTGGGGCACGGCATCGTCGGCATGCGCGAGCGGGTCGGCATGTACGGCGGCGAGTTCCACGCCGCACCGCTGCCCGGGCGCGGATTCCAGGTGACGGCTCGCCTGCCGCTGACGGAGGCCGGTTCGTGACTGTCAAGGTCCTGGTCGCGGACGACCAGGCTCTGGTCCGCGGCAGCTTCAGCCTCCTCGTGGACTCCGCGCCGGATCTGGTGTCGGTCGGCCAGGCGGCGACCGGCGCCGAGGCGGTGGACCTCGCCGAGCGCGAGCATCCCGACGTCGTCCTGATGGACATCCGCATGCCCGGCATGGACGGCATCGAGGCCACCCGCCGGATCACCGCCTCGCCGGCGGCGCCGGCCGTCCGCGTGCTGATCCTGACCACCTTCGACCTCGACGAGTACGTCTTCTCGGCCCTGCGCGCGGGGGCGAGCGGCTTCCTGCTCAAGGACACGCCGCCGGCCGACCTGCTGGCCGCGATCCGCGTCGTGGCCGGCGGAGAGGCGCTGTTGTCCCCGAGCGTCACTCGGCGGCTCATCCAGGAGTTCACGCGGCGCCCCGAGCCCTCGCGGCGCCCGCTCGGCGCCCTGGAGGACACCACCGACCGGGAACGCGATGTCCTGACCCTGATCGGGCTGGGCATGTCGAACGACGAGATCGCGGCTCATCTGCACGTCAGCCTGTCCACGGCCAAGACCCACATCGGCCGCCTGCTGATGAAGCTGAACGCGCGTGATCGCGCGCAGCTCGTCATCGCCGCTTACGACGCCGGGCTGGTCAAGCCCGCGTGATGTCCCGCGATCACCGCCGTGGCACGGCACGCACACAGGCCGGCGCCCCACGAACCTCGCGCGGCACCGGCCTGTGAGCTACCTCAAGCCCCTGAATCCCTAGGCGGTCGCGACGCCCCCGGCGTCCCCACCGGGCTGCACCGAGATCGCGCCCGACAGCACCGCCTGGGCCTCCGGGTGCCCGGCGGCGGCCGCCGCCTCGAACCAGGGCAGCGCCGCCTCGGGCCGGCCGCCCTGCTGGAGCAGCACCGCCGAGTTCCACATGGCCGGGACGTGGCCGGCGTTGGCGGCGGCCAGGAACAGGCGCTCGGCGTCGATCAGGGCGCCGGTCTGGGCGGCCACCACGCCGAGGGCGTAGGCGCCGGAGGGGTCGCCGGCGTTCATCGCGCGCTGGAAGGCCTCTGCCGCGCCCTGCTGGTCGCCGGTGGCCAGCAGGACCTGGCCGTAGACCACCTCGGCGCCCGGGGCGTCGGATTCCCGGCCCCGCTCGGCCGCGGTGAGGGCTTCCTGGACTTCGCCGCGGGCCAGGGACAGCAGGGCGAAGTTCACCTGCGCGTGGCCGTCGCCGTCCTCGGCGCCGCGCTTGAAGCAGTCCATGGCCTCCTCGACCTCGCCCTGCATCAGCAGGACGTTGCCCAGGTTGTTGACCGCGCGGACCTCGCCGGCCTCGACCGCCTTGCGGTACCACTCCGCGGCCTGGGCCAGGTCGCCCCGGCGCTGGGCCAGGACGCCGATGTTCGCCATGGCCGAGCCGACTTCGGCCTCGGCGCCGCGGCGGTACCAGAACTCGGCCTCGGCCGGGTTGTCCCAGTGGTTCATGCGGCCCAGGTTCACCGCGGCCTCGGACGAGCCGAGGGCGACGGCCTGGCTGAGCCAGG
The DNA here is from genome assembly GCF_041260665.1 of Catenulispora sp. GP43. Classification (NCBI taxonomy): domain Bacteria; kingdom Bacillati; phylum Actinomycetota; class Actinomycetes; order Catenulisporales; family Catenulisporaceae; genus Catenulispora; species Catenulispora sp. GP43. The sequence continues at coordinate 100,121 of NZ_JBGCCT010000036.1, forward strand.
CCACCGCGGCGTCGTTCTCGCCGCGCACCGCCAGCAAGGTGCCCAGGTTGTTCGCCGCCTCGGCCTCGCCGAGCTCCGCCGCCGCGGCGTACCAGCGGACCGCCTGGTCGAAGTCGTCACGGGCCTGATACACCAGGCCCAGGCCGAACATCGCGGCGCGGCTGCCCTCAGCCGCCGCCGGCGCGAACACCGTCTCGGCCGCCGCCAGGTCCCCCTGCTCGAAGGCCACGAACCCCGCCGCCACCACCGGATCGGCGTCGAACGCCGCGGCCGGCGCCTGCGTCTCCAGCTCCGTCACCGCACCGGCGCCACCGACCTGGAGCCCGTCGGCCTCTTCCGCCCCGCCGCCGAACTGCTGCTCTACCTCGGCCACGCTAGCCTCTCCCAAAACTTGAGCCACTATCCCCACCCGGCGACCCTCGCCGAGGAACCACCAAAGAAAATCACACCGGCCGACAACCGGACGACAACGGGAGTATCCGGCACGACCCCCGCCGCACGCCAGTCACCACACCGGATCGATATCCCGCGGGGGTCCGGCGGGCGGCTCACCGCCGACGAGTCATGCCCCGGACATCGGTGCGAAACCCGGCGGTCATCCGACCCCGCCGAGGCCGCCGCGACGCCGGGCCCCAGGCCCCCCGAACCAACCCACTGACCTGCGCTGTTACCCCGCAAGAGTGCCAACCTGGAGTGTCGCGCGACGAAGACCGTCAGGTCGTGGATGATATGCGCATGCGTTCCCCCGTCACGCTCCACGGCAACCTGTGCCGCCTGGAGCTCATGCGACCGGACCACATCGACGGTTTGCTGCTCGCGGCCACCGCCGACCGGTCCACCTACGACTTCACCTACGTGCCGCGCGACCACGACGCAGTCGTCCGGTACGTGGCCCTGGCGACCTCGGACTTCGCCGCCGGTGTCGCCGTCCCCTTCACCACCATCGCGATCGACCCGCTGACCGGCGAGGAACGCATCGTGGGCACCTCCCGCCTGCGCGAACTCGAGTACTGGCGGGCCGGGGTCTGGCCGCCGCGGCACGGCCACGTCAACCCCGACGGCCGGCCGGACGCCGCCGAGATCGGCTCCACCTGGCTGCACCCGTCGGCCCAGCGCACCGGCATCAACACCGAGGCCAAGCTGATGATGCTCACCTACGCCTTCGAGACCTGGGACGTGCACCGCGTCAGCCTCAAGACCGACGTGCGCAACACCCGCAGCCGGGCCGCGATCAGCGCCCTGGGCGCGCAGTTCGAGGGCATCAAGCGGGCGCACTTCCCGGCCGCCGACGGAGGCGTGCGCGACAGCGCCCTGTTCTCCATCGTCCGCGCCGAGTGGCCGGCCGCGAAGGCCAACCTGGAGGCCCGCCTCCAGCGCTACCTGGACCGCGCCACGACCGCGGCCCTGGAGCCGGTGCTGGAGCCCTCGGCGGCCGTCATGAACGTCGAGGCGCACCTGGTCGAGCCGCTGCCGCTGGACACCACCATCGCGACCGCCCCGGTGGCCCCGGTAGTACAAGCGCCAGCCATTCCGGCGGTTTAAAGCTCGACAGCACAGCACCAGCACCGGCGAGCCTCACAGACGTTCACATACGACACAGACGTTCATGTACGGCTCAGAGGCTCGTACACGACCACCGACCACCCATCCGGCCCGGTCACCGTGAACCGCACCTCATGCGGACCGGTGACCGGGCCGGCGACGTCATAGCCGGCCCCGGCCAGCCGCTCGGCCGCGGCCGCGGCGTCCGCGACCTTCACCATCGCCTGTGCCGCCCGCGAGGATTCGGCGCCGGAGGCCAGGGCCAGGCGCGCGCCGTTCAGGTCGAACTGCGCCCAGCGCTCGCCGTCCACGAACGTCGGCTCGATCCCCAGCACGGCCGACAGGAACCGCACGCCGTCCTCCAGCCGCTCGGCCGGGAACACCGAGGCCAGGCTCAGTGCCTTGTCGTCGGTCATCGAAAAACCTCCCCTATCTGACGATGCGTCAGGTTAACGGATGCGGGCCTTACTTGGGAGCCCCCGGGATACCGAGGTAGTGCGCCAGGTAGAGCCACCCGACGAAGGTCACCGTGTCGATCAGGCCGTGCGCGATCACCAGCGGCATCACCCGGCCCCAGCGCCGGTAGGCCCGGCAGAAGATCATCCCCATCACGAAGTTCCCGACGAATCCGCCGAAACCCTGGTACAGGTGGTAGGAACCGCGCACCAGCGAGGACATCACCTCGGACTTGTTCCGGGAGAACCCGAGTTGCTCGAACCGGCGCAGCAGGTACCCCAGGACCACGACCTCCTCGGTGACGCCGTTCCGGAACGCGTCCAGCACCAGGATCGGCACCCGCCACCACACGTCCGGCAGCGTCGTCGGGATCACCGTGGCGTTGAGGTTCAGGGCGTGCGCGACCACGTACAGCCCCAGCCCCGCGGTACCGATCCCGGCCGCCACCACCGCGCCGCGGGCCCAGTCCCGCCACCCCCCGGTCAGGTCGAACCCGATGGTGCGCAGCGAGGCGTTCTCCCGCATCAGCAGGTACGCCACCAGCGCCACGATCACCACGCTGAACCCCAGGTCGAGCACCTGGTAGGTGAAGTCCAGCCAGGGCCGCGGGGACTGCGAGGCGTTCAGCCCGGCCGCCTGCTGGTTCAGCGCCTGCTTCGCGGTCAGCTTGGCGATGATCGACACGAACGAGTACACCGCGGACTGGCCGAAGGACAGCGCCAGCACCACCAGCACCTCGAACCGCAGCAGCATCCGCCACCGGGCCTCCGGCACCGGCCCGCCCCCGCCCCCCGAGGGCGCCAGGCCCTCGTCCACCACCGCCACGCCGGCTCCTCACCCTCGCCGTCGGCCCGCACCGACCACCTCCCGGACGCCGCTGCGCGTCCGGCTCTGACCCCACGCATCATCGCAGCCGAAGCGCTGAACGGGCCGAACGGCGTGCCCGGTGGACAAGGCGTCACGGGTCCCGGACGGTCAGTTACCTTCGGGTAACAAAGTGGGCGCGGTCACGGTGAAACCCCGGTGCTCTCTTGTCCGGAGGTTCACCGCCGAACTACTGTTCCGCACCAGGCGGGACAAATACCGCACGAACACCCTTTGACCACGGCAAACGATGGAAGGCGGATGTCAGATGGACCGGCAGGCGAGCACGGGGGACGCGGGGCTAGCCCAGCGGCCACGTGTGCGCCGGCGCTCCGGTGATCATCAGGTCCGCGTACTCGATCGTGAGCCGCTCCAGCGCCGCGGCGCGGTCCAGGCCCTCGCCGCCGACCAGCTGGTGGAAGCGCCCCGACAGCCAGGTGGAGCCGTTGCGGCCGGTGGCGCAGCGGCCCTCGATGATCCCCAGGAACTCGTCCCGGTCGTGCGGATCGATGCCCAGGGCGTCCAGTCCGCGGCGCGCCGCCGGCAGCAGCTCGGCCACGACCAGCTCGCGCACCGGGACCGGGGCGCTGTGGCGGTCCTGGCGCCAGCGCAGCCGCGCGGCCAGGCCGTGCCGCGCCGCGTCGTGCAGGTTGCGCGCGGCGTCGTCGAAGGCCAGATGGCTCCAGACCGGATCGGGGTCCTCCATCATCGCCTTCACGCAGCCGTAGAAGAACGCTGCGTTGGCCAGCACGTCGACGACCGTCGGCCCGGCCGGCAGCACCCGGTTCTCCACCCGCAGGTGCGGCTTGCCCCGGGCCACGTCGTACACCGGCCGGTTCCAGCGGTACACGGTGCCGTTGTGCAGCCGCAGCTCCGGCAGGTGCGGGATGCCGCCCTCGGCCAGGACCTTCTCAGGGTCCTCCTCGGAGGAGACCGGCAGCAGCGCCGTGAAATACCGCAGGTTCTCCTCGAACAGGTCCAGCGGCGAGGAGATCCAGCGCTCCCCGAACCACACCCGCGGACGCACACCCTGCGCCGCCAGCTCCTCCACCCGGAAGTCGGTGGCCTGCTCGAACAGCGGGATGCGGGTCTCGGCCCACAGCTGGCGGCCGAACAGGAACGGCGAGTTCGCCCCCAGCGCCACCTGCACCCCGGCCAGCGCCTGCGCCGCGTTCCAGGCCGGCGCGAAGGTCTCCGGCGAGACCTGCAGGTGGAACTGCACCGAGGTGTTGCAGGCCTCGGGCATGATCGAGGCGAAGGTGGTCCGCAGCCGCTCCACGCCGTCGATCTGGACCAGGAAGTCCTCGCCGCGCACCTGCGCGATCTCGTCGTTGAGCAGGAAGTAGCGGTCCTCGGCGGAGAAGTTCTCGACCACCATGTGTGCCTCGTCCAGGGTCGGCAGGATGCCGATCATCAGGATCCTGGCGCCGGCGGCGCGCGCCTGGCGGTCGGCGTAGGCCATCGAGGTGCGCAGCTCCTCGGCCAGCTCGGAGAACACCGTGCCGACCAGCTTGTGCGGGGCGATGTTCACCTCCAGGTTGAACTGCCCCAGCTCGGTCTGGAAGTCGCGGCTGGCGATGCGCGAGAGCACGTCCTGGTTCACCATGATCGGGCGGCCCGCCGGGTCGACCAGGTCCAGTTCCAGCTCCACGCCCATCAGGGTGCGGCCGCGCTCGAACCGGTCCTCGGCGAGCATGCGCCGGAACACCTCGAAGCCGGCGCGCAGCCGCTCCCGGAAGCGCGTCCGATCGGCCCCGGTGAACTCGGTCGCGACCACACGCTCGCCCACGGGCGCGCCCCCTTGTCATCTCCGCCCGCGGTCGCGCGGGACGCCATCATCACGCCGACACTCGACCTCACACTACTGTCGGACATTCAGCGACGAAAGGGATCGTGACCACCCTTGGCAGGCAGGCATCGGTCCTATGAGGGCCCCGACAACTCCGCCCGCGCCCGCGGCGGCAACTCCGGCGGCCGGGGCGGCAACTCCGGCGGATCGTCGTTCCCGACCGGGCTGGTCGCGATCGGTGCGGTCCTCGTGCTCGCCGCCGGCGGCGGGTACGTGTACTACACGAAGAAGCACGACACCACCGGCAGCGCGGCGGGCGCCCACACGCCCGCGGCGGCCGGCAGTTCCTGCGCGGCGCCCACCACGCTGAACGTGGACGCCAACCCCGACGTCTACACCGCGGTCAAGGCCGTCGCCGACGGCATGACGGACCCGTGCGTGCACGTCAACGTCACCAGCGCCGAGGCCTCGGCGGTGGAGTCGTTCCTGGCCGGCACCGCCAAGGGCGGCGACGTCACCAGCGCCCCGGACGTCTGGATCCCGGACAGCAGCATGTGGATCGACGTGGCGCATGCCGGTGGCGTGAAGTCGCTGGCCGCCAACCCCACGCCGATCGCGACCAGCCCGCTGGTGATCGGCATGCCCAAGCCGGTGGCCGACGCCAACGGCTGGCCGGGCAAGCCCTTCGGCTGGGCCGACCTGCTGGCCAACGTCAAGAGCAACAAGCTGCAGAGCGCGGTGCCCGATCCGACCACCTCGGGGCCGGGTCTGGCCGCGATCACCATGCTGCGCGCCGCGGTGCTGGGCCCGGCCGGGACCGACAAGGCCAAGCAGACCCAGGCGTTGCAGAACCTCACATTGGTCTACCGGGTGATGAGCACCGGGGTCTCCAGCTCCATGAGCGCCCTGCTGACCAGCCTGCCGACCGACGGCGCGACCGCCGCCGGCTCCGGCGGCGTGGCGGCCTTCCCCGCCACCGAGCAGAAGATCGCGGCGTACAACACGGCCAGTCCGGCCACTCCGCTCGTGGCCCTGTATCCCTCGGATATGGGCACGATGATGATGGACTACCCGTACACCGTCAGCTCCAGCCTGGACGCCGCGCACGCCAAGGCCGCGGCCGACTTCCAGACCCTGCTGCACAGCCCCTCGGCCGTCAACACCCTGCAGAAGGCCGGGTTCCGCGACCCCAAGGGCGCCGCCGCCGGGATCCTCACCGCCGCCAACGGCGCCAACCCGGCCGTGCCGGCGCTGGCCCCGGCGGACAGCACGCACACCGCCGCCAGTGCCGCGCTGTCGGTGTGGAACGTGACCAGCGAGCAGACCCGCGGCCTGGTGGTCATGGACGTCTCCGGCTCGATGGGGCTGACCGTGGACGGGCAGTTCGACCCGACCACCCACGCCCCGCTGACCCGGCTGCAGATCACCGCGGCCGCGTGCGTGGCCGGGCTGCCGCTGTTCGGCGACAGCTCCCAGCTGGGCCTGTGGACGTTCACCACCAAGGACGCGGCCGACGGCGGCGGCACGGTGCACAACGAGCTGGTCCCGATGGGTCCGCTGTCGGCCCCGGTGGGCACGTCCCCGAGCCGGCGCCAGGCGCTGAACAACGCGCTGCAGCAGCTCAGCATCCAGCCGGGCAGCCGCAACGGCCTGTACGACACCATCCTGGACGCCTACAAGACCGTGCTGACCGGCTGGGCGCCGAACGAGTCCAACGCGATCGTGGTGTTCACCGACGGCAAGGACGACGGCCTGAACTCGATGAGCGCCGACCAGCTCATCACCAAGCTGAACGCGTTGAAGGCGGCCAACCCGAACCACCCGGTCCGGGTCATGATCGTGGCGCTGGGCAGCGGCGTGGACCTCACGACGCTGTCGCGGATCACCGCGGCCGCCAACGGCCAGGCCCTGCACGCCGACACCCCGGCCGACATCGGCTCCGCGGTGATCGCCGGCTTCGCGGGCCGGCTGAACGACCAGTAGTCAGACTGTCCGACCGGTGACCGGACGGCCACCCGAGCGTGGCCGTCCGATCACTCCGAGATCCCCCTTAGGGAAGCCGTCCCTAAGAGCAAACAACTACACCCGGAAAGCTCAAGCAGAGCTCAGCGCGACGAACCGCTGACACCCCGGTCACGTCTAGTCAGTAGTGACTATGTGACCGGCTCCGGACGCCACACCAGAGCACTACATTCCCCGAATGCCCGAGTCACGTGACCGGATTTCCCTGCGCAGTGGCGTGTGACGCGCGACACTAGGGAGCACTGGTTCAGACCACACAACGGCGACCCGACCGAAAGGCCGCCCCGAGAACGAAGAAGTACGACCATGACGACGATGACCGCCACCCGCCCCGGCTCCGGGCACGCATGCCACCACCACCCGTGCTGCCCGGGCGCGGCCGAACCCGATCGCGATGCCGCGCTGGTCGTGGTCGCGCACCCCGAGCAGGGGTGGTCGCTGCTGTGCAACGGGATCGTGCTGTTCGACGACACCGGCGAGCTGCTGCCCGACGGCCAGGCGATCGCGCCGCACCGGCCGACCGACCGCAGCGCGGCCTGAGGCCCTCAGAACGCTTTGGGACGCACGGCAGATCGCCAAACCATCGGTGACATCCGGGTCCGGCCATACCGGACCCGCACAGCCCCCGACGGAGATGACGCACCCTTGAAACAGCGAATGACTTCTTAGGCAGTCCGGCTACTCCAGCGCCGCCTCGAGAACCGCGCGATGCCGTTCGATGAAGGCGATGTTCCGCAGGTAGTAGCTGTCATGCCCCTCGGCGACATGCCGGGAGAACGCCGGATGACCGGCCGCGGCCTGACTGCGCATGAACCCGACCAGGTGCTCCAGCCGGGCGACCACCGTGTCGATCAACACGGCCCGATCCGGCTCGCCCAGGCCGTAGGCGTCCCCGAACAGCGCCAGGCGCCGGGCCTGCTCGCCGGCGTCCGCGCCCTCCTCGACGAGCTGGACGAAGCGGTAGGCCGCGTAGGCCACATCCCACACCCGCGAGGCCGGATGCGCCGTGTCGAAGTCGATCAGCGCCACCGGAAGACCTTCGTGGAAGACCGTGTTGTACGGTGCCACGTCGCCGTGGCAGACCACTTCGAACGGCTCCCGGGGCTCGAAGTACCACGCGGCTCCGGGCGGCGGGACGAAGTCGGCCGTCGCGTCATGCAGGCCGCGCAGCAGGACCGCCATGGCGGCCAGGGCCTCGTCGGAGACCACGAGCTCGGATCCGGGGACGTCCCCGGCCACGAAGTCGAGCACTTCCCGGCCCTCGGCGTCGAAGCCGTGAGTCCGCGGCGCCCCGGTGAAGCCCTTCGCCGCAAGGTGGTCCAGCACCGCGTGGACGGACGGTGTCCACTCCCCCGCCGGCCGGTGCACGCGGTCGCCGATCCGCACGACCGTGTTGACTCCGCCGGCCATCGCCTCGTCGCTCATCACAAGATCGTTGCATGAGTTCGTTCACTGAGTGGCCCCCGTGATCCGGCTCCACTACGATCACCATCGTGTTCCACACCTCTCGTGCGTAAGGACCCACGTCGACCGCCTCGGCCACCGGCCGTGCCGCGGTCCGTCGGTGTCCCCTGCACGTGATCCCACGGTGAGGAACAACTCCCATGTCTTCGTACCTGGCGGTACTCCGCCTGCCCTTCGCCGCGCGCACTTTCGCCACGGCTCTCATCGGGCGCCTGTCCTACGGCACGGTCGTCCTGTCCATGACGCTCGCCCTGGCCTCCGGCCGCGGCTCGGTCAGCCGCGCCGGCGAGGTGGTCGCGGTGTTCGCGCTGTCCGTGGCCGCCTTGGCGCCGGTGCGCGCCCGGCTGATCGACAGCCGCGGCATCCGCCGTGTCCTGCTGCCCCTCGCGCTGTCCTACGCGGCCGCCTTGGCGGGCCTGGCGGCGGCCACCTGGCGCCCCGGCGCACCGCTGTGGCTGCTGGAGGGCCTGGCCCTGGCCGCCGGGGCCACCGCTCCCCCGCTCGGCCCGACGATGCGCACGCTCTGGCGCACGATGTGCGGCCCGGACCAGGCGCTGATGCAGCGCGCGTTCAGCCTGGACACCGTCGCCGAGGAGGTCATCGGCATCAGCGGCCCGCTGCTGGTCGGGCTGCTGATCCTGGTCGCGAACCCGGCCCTGGGCGTGCTGCTCAGCGCGGCCCTGGTCGCGGTCGGCACGGTGGCGATGATGACGTCCCCGGTGATCAGTACGGTCACCGTCACCGCCGCGCGGACCGCCAAGGCGCCCGCGACCGCCGAGCACGGCCAGAAGGCCCGCCGGACCGGCTCGGGACGCACCCTGTCCCGCATCCTGGACCCGCTGTCCGCCGCCGCCGGCGTGGGCATCGGTCTGGGCGCGCAGAGCCTGGCGATCGTGGCCTTCGCGATACACCACCACCAGCCCTCCGCGATCGCCTGGGCCGACGCGGGAATGTCGGCCGGGAGCATCCTCGGCGGCCTCGCCTACGGCGCGGTGAGCTGGCGCGTCCCCAGCCGCACCCGGCTGCCGCTGCTGACGGCCGCCCTGGGCCTGAGCATCGCGACGGCGGGGCTGGCCCCGAACATCTGGGTCCTGACCGCCATCGCCACCGCCTCGGGCGTGTTCGTCTCGCCTCTGATGACCTGCGCCTACCTCGTCGCCGACGAACTCGCCGACGAGCGGTCCCGGACCAGCGCCGGCATGTGGGTCAACAACGCCTTCAACGCCGGCTCCTCCAGCGGCTACGCGGCGATGGGCCCGGCGCTGGCGCGGCTGCCCCTGGCCTGGTGCTTCACCATCGCCGCCGCACCGGTCCTGCTCGGCGCCGGGGTCGCGCAGGCTTGGCGCCGTACGCATACCGGCCAACGGCAGGAGCAGCCCACCACCGAAACCATGCCCGAGGCGGTCGCTGTCTAAGGATCTCGCTCGCGAAAGACGAAGCGCCCCGCAGACCACGAACTCGGTCTGCGGGGCGTCCGCCTAAGCACCAACGGCGACTGTCAGTCCTCGAAAGCCTCCGGCGCCGGGCACGAGCACACCAGGTTCCGGTCCCCGTAGGCACCGTCGATCCGGCGCACCGGCGGCCAGTACTTGTCCGCCGGGGTCACGCCGGCCGGGAACACGGCCTCGGCGCGGTCGTAGCCGTGCTTCCAGTCGCCGGCGAGCATCGCGGCGGTGTGCGGGGCCTGGCGCAGCGGGTTGTCCTCACGGTCCAGCTCGCCCGCGCCGACGCGGTCGATCTCGCCCTTGATGGCGAGCATGGCGTCGCAGAAGCGGTCGAGCTCGGCCAGGTCCTCGCTCTCGGTGGGCTCGATCATCAGGGTGCCGGCCACCGGGAAGGACATGGTCGGGGCGTGGAAGCCGTAGTCGATCAGGCGCTTGGCCACATCGTCGACGCTGACGCCGGTGTCCTTGGTGATCTGCCGCAGGTCGATGATGCACTCGTGCGCGACCAGGCCGTTGGGGCCGGTGTAGAGCACCGGGTAGTGCCCGGACAGGCGCTTGGCCACGTAGTTCGCGGAGAGGATCGCGTACTGCGTCGCGCTGCGCAGGCCCTCGGCGCCCATCAGGCGGATGTACGCCCACGGGATCGGCAGGATGCCCGCCGAGCCCCACGGCGCCGAGGAGACCGGGCCGACGCCGCCGGCCGCGTTCTCCGCGGTCCGGGGCCCGGCGACCGGGTGCAGCGGGTGGTTCGGCAGGTACGGCGCCAGGTGCGCGCGCACCGCGACCGGGCCGACGCCCGGACCGCCGCCGCCGTGCGGGATGCAGAAGGTCTTGTGCAGGTTCAGGTGCGAGACGTCGCCGCCGAAGCTGCCGGGCTTGGCCAGGCCGACCATCGCGTTCAGGTTCGCGCCGTCCACGTACACCTGGCCGCCGGCGGTGTGCACCAGGTCGCAGATCTCGGTGACCTCCTCCTCGAACACGCCGTGCGTGGAGGGGTAGGTGATCATCAGGACGCTGAGCGCGTCGGCGTGCTTGTCGATCTTCGCCTTCAGGTCCGCGACGTCGACCGAGCCGTCCTCGCGGCTGGCCACGACCACGACCCGCATGCCGGCCATCACCGCGGAGGCGGCGTTGGTGCCGTGCGCCGAGGACGGGATCAGGCAGACATCGCGCTGCGCCTGGCCGTTGTCCCGGTGGTAGGCGCGCACCGCCAGCAGCCCGGCCAGCTCGCCCTGCGAGCCGGCGTTCGGCTGCACCGACACCCGCGCGTAGCCGGTGACCTCGGCCAGCCAGCCCTCCAGCTGCCCGATCAGCGACAGGTAGCCGGCGGCCTGGTCCAGCGGCGCGAAGGGGTGGATCGCACCGAACTCCGGCCAGGTGATCGGCTCCATCTCGATGGTCGCGTTCAGCTTCATGGTGCACGAGCCGAGCGGGATCATCGACCGGTCCAGCGCGATGTCCCGGTCGGCGAGCTTGCGCAGGTAGCGCAGCATCGCGGTCTCGGAGCGGTGCGCGTGGAACACCGGGTGCGTCAGGAACTCGGTGGCGCGCAGGTGCTCGCCGAGCGCGTCGTCGGTGGCCGCGTCGAGCTCGTGCACGCCCGCCGCCTCCTTGCCGGTGACGCCGAAGGCCGACCACACGGCCCGCAGGTCCGCCCAGCCGGTGGTCTCGTCGCAGGACACGCCGACGGTGTCCTCGTCGACCAGCCGCAGGTTCACGCCCGCGGACAGCGCCGCGCGCCAGACCTCGGCGGCCCGGCCCGGGACCCGCACGGTCAGGGTGTCGAAGAACGCGGTCGGCACGACCTCGACGCCGGCCTCGCGCAGCCCGGCGGCCAGCACCGCGGTGTAGCGGTGGGTGCGGCGGGCGATCGAGGTCAGGCCCTGCGGACCGTGGTAGACCGCGTACATGCCGGCGATCACGGCCAGCAGCACCTGCGCGGTACAGATGTTGGAGGTCGCCTTCTCGCGGCGGATGTGCTGCTCGCGGGTCTGCAGCGCCAGCCGCAGCGCCTGGTCGCCGTCGGCGTCCACGGACACCCCGACCAGGCGGCCGGGCAGCGAGCGGGACAGGTTCTCGCGCACCGCCATGTAGCCGGCGTGCGGGCCGCCGAAGCCCAGCGGCACGCCGAAGCGCTGCGTGGAGCCCACGGCGATGTCGGCGCCGGCCTCGCCGGGCGAGGCGAGCAGGGTCAGGGACAGGATGTCGGCGGCCACCGCGACCAGCGCGCCGCGCTCGTGGGCCGCGGCGGTGATCGCCTTGAGGTCGCGCACCTGGCCGGAAGCCCCGGGGTACTGGACCAGCACGCCGTAGAACTCGCCCTCGGGCAGGGTGTCCGCGGCCAGGTCGGCCAGCGCCAGCTCGATGCCCAGCGGCTCGGCCCGGGTCTGCAGCACGGCCAGGGTCTGCGGGAAGACGTCGGAGTCCACCAGGAAGCGCGCCGACTTGGACTTGGAGGCGCGGCGGGCCAGGGTCATGGCCTCGGCGGCGGCGGTGCCCTCGTCCAGCAAGGAGGCGTTGGCCACCGGCAGCCCGGCCAGGTCGGCGACCACGGTCTGGAAGTTCAGCAGCGCCTCCAGCCGGCCCTGGGAGATCTCCGGCTGGTAGGGGGTGTAGGCGGTGTACCAGGCCGGGTTCTCCATGACGTTGCGCAGGATCACCGGCGGGGTGAAGGTGCCGTGGTAGCCCAGGCCGATCATCGGCCGGAAGACGCGGTTGCGGCCGGCGATGTCGCGCAGCTCGGTGAGCACCTCGGACTCCGAGCGCGCCGGCGGCAGGTTCAGCCGCTCGGTGAGCCGGATGGAGCCGGGCACGGCGGCCTCGGTCAGCGCGTCCAGCGAGGCGTAGCCCAGCAGCGAGAGCATGCGCGCGGCGTCGGCGGCGTCGGGGCCGATGTGCCGGTCGGCGAACGGGGAGCTCTGCTCCAGCTCCACCAGCGTCGGGCGGGCCCCGACGGCGGCGGTGGCGTACAGGTCGTGGGGGGTGGCGGGCTGCGCGGGCACCGTACCGGAACCGCCGGCGGAGTCGTCTCCAGCCATGCCGTGCAGATCCGTGAGCACTGCGGTCACTGTTGTGGCCTCTCAGGCGGACGCTCTTAGACGTCGGGTGGTGGATTCGCGCCTCCCGCGGATCCGTCCTCCCCCTCTGTCGTGGAACCTGAGAGTTTCACCGCGGGCGGGGTCCGAACGACCCGCGGCTTACACCTTCGGTGAGGGCTCCGCCGCAGCTCGGCCCTGCTTTCCAGAGTTGCCTGCCCGAACGGTCCTTTTGCCTGAGAGTTTCCGGGGAGGGTTGCTCCTTCGGCGCCCACGAGGGGTCTCTCCCGTTCGAGGTAGACGGCACTTACGACGGTATCAGCGCCACCACCGCCTGTTCTAATCCCATTAACCGTTTGCCCCAGCCCGGCGCCGATGGTGGGCTGACCCGGTGACCTCCCCCACCACCGACAAGGACCTGCTCGCAACCTTCGACCTGCGCATGCGCGCCGAGGCCGAACCCGACGAGCCCGGCGCCCGCATCGAACCCGCCGACGGCGTCCTGCGCCAGGTCGGCGCCCTGCCCACGGACTGGCACGGCGTCATCCACTCCGCCTTGGACGCCGCCACCGCCGACGCCGCGATCCAGGCGCAGATCGCCTACTTCCGCACCCTGGGCGCCGACTTCGAGTGGAAGCACTACAAGCACGACGAACCGGCCGATCTCGGCGAGCGCCTGCTCGCCGCCGGCTTCCAAGCGGACGATCCGGAGACGCTGTTCGTGGCGGAGATCACACAGCTGTCGGGCGCCGGCCTGTCCGAATCCCTGCCCGAGGGCGTCTCCCTGCGACCGGTGACCACCGAAGCCGACGCCGATCTGGTCGCCGAAGCCGCCGACGCGGCCTTCGGCGGCGGAGGCGACCGGGCCCGCGCCCGGGTCCTGGCCCGCCTGGCCGCCGACCCCGAAACGGTCTGGACCTGGCTCGCGATGGCCGGCGACCGTCCGGTGAGCGCGGCCCGCATGCTGGTCCACCCCGGCACCGGCTTCGCCAGCCTGTGGGGCGGCGGCACCGCCCCGGAGTGGCGCGGGCGCGGGATCTACCGCGCGCTGGTGGCGCGGCGGATGCGGGTGGCGACGGAGCTGGGGTGCCAGTACTTGCAGGTGGACGCTTCGGACATGAGCCGGCCGATTCTGGAGCGGCTGGGGTTCCGGGCTTTGAGCGTGACGACGCCGTACGAGTACCAGTTCTGATGCGGGGGCCTCGCCCCAGCCTGCCGGCCGTCCAGCCACCCGGGCGTCAGTAGAAGTCAGGGTCCGCCGGCACCTGCGGCACAGCCACCCCGTTCACCCGTCCTCCGGCCGGCATGTCGCCCTCCTCGTCCGCAGCCGGCGACTGCGGCTTGGGCCGCGCCTCCAGCCTCGGGTAGTGGCGCGCGCCGGGGCCGGCGCGCCCGACCTGCCCGGTCGGCTGCACGGCGGGGACACGCTGCTTGAGCAGCAGCGACATGACCATGCGGTCCTCGCCGGGGCCGAGGTGGTTGCGCCGCTCACCGGTGTCGATGAAGCCGAAGTTCTCGTACAGCCGCCGGGCGACCTTGTTGGTCGACTTCACCAGTAGCCGGATCACGTTCATGTCGGAGTCGTAGAGGCGGTCGATGGTCGCCTGGAGCAGGACCGTGCCCCACCCCCGGTGCTGCCGCTCGGGATGGATCGCCATCCCGAGGATCCACCCGACGTGCGGATCCTCACCCCGGGCGTTGACCGAGTGCCCCCACACCCCTTCCTCGTCCTCGGCCAGGAGCCAGAACCCGCCGGAGGGGTCGTAGATCACGTCGAGCGCACTGCGCGTGAGGCTATTGGTCCCGAACGCGGTGGCCTCCAGTTCGGCGATCGCCGCTATGTCGTTCTTCAGGACACCGCGAAGCCGCGGAGGCACATCCTCACTCACGAAGTCTCCTCCAGGAGCCAGCACCGGTCGCCAGACGATCTCTCCTTCCTCCGGGTGTACCCGGTACGGGTAGGCCGAAAGCACCGGGCTGGGCCGGACTGGCGCGGAGTCGGGGGACGTTTGAGGGCTTCGCGGGGCATCGTGCGCCTTTTTCACGTCCTGATCAGGTTTCAAGATGCAGGACCTCTTCGATCATCTTTCGTGTCAACAGCGACACCTTGTCCCGTACCCGGGTCAAAGTGGACTGCCATTCCCACGTCAGTTGCGTCTCCTTCTCCAGCTCCTGCCAGAACCCGCGCATCTGGTCGGGCAAGTGCGCCGTCGGGTTCCAGAGGTGGCCGAGGTAGGTCAACGCCGGGTCGAGCTCGTCCTCGGGCCGACGTCCGCTGTGGGCCCGGGTGGAGCGGTCGAAGGCGTTCTTGAGGGCAGCCAGGAGCCAGTCATGCAGAGCCAGGATTTCGCAGAATTCGACGAACTGCGGCACCAACAACGCCGGCGTGGCTATGCGGACCCGCGCTAACCCGTCCTCGCATGCTTCAACCAGGACATAGGGCTTGGCGTCTTCCTGGATATGCACCGCCCACAGCAAGCGACCGGTCTGGGTGCGTAGGCGTGCCTGATGGTCGATCTGGGGAACCCGGTCCAGCAGCGACATCACATAGGAGCTGGTCTTCCCCAAGTCCAGAACAGCGCGGTCCGTCCTGGCCTCCAAGAACCCTCTCACGAGTCTTGCGGGGTCTGCCTTGTTGATGACCTCGCCGAGACCGGGCCGCGCCGCGTAGTACATCCAAGGAAGCCGCCTCTTGGTGTTGTCCAGCACGACGCCCATGCTCGCCGAGCCCTGAAGCACGTGGCCGGCTGTGAGAACGGCCCGGCCGCGCGCCGTCCCGATCACCCTTGGCTGGGCACCGGTATCCACGGCCAGACGGCAGTCCAGACCGAAGAACAGGTCCGGCGATACGACCTGCTCGACCGGATGCCGGCGCCAGGACGCCCCGACACCGGGCAGCAGCGCCAGCGCCTGACGAGCCGCCGCCAACGCAAGCGGCTCCGA
Source organism: Catenulispora sp. GP43 (assembly GCF_041260665.1). Lineage (NCBI taxonomy): Bacteria > Bacillati > Actinomycetota > Actinomycetes > Catenulisporales > Catenulisporaceae > Catenulispora > Catenulispora sp. GP43. The sequence goes on from NZ_JBGCCT010000036.1 coordinate 115,681, forward strand.
GGTGTTGAGCAGGCCGGTTGTCACCGCCCCGAGGACGACCTGCGGTTGATCCGTCGGATCAGCGGGCCGCACCATCAGCTTTCGCCCGGGAGGAAGTGGTAGCTGAGGCGGTCGGCGGCGTTTCGCGGAAGCCGGATGTTCTCGTCCGCCGCCCGCAGACCGATCGACTCCACGACCGGCGCGTCGAGCATGACGTGATCGATGATGGTCTGGACCGTGTGCGCGATCGGCAGGAAGCGTGCCGGCAAGATGCTCACCGAGCGATAGGCGTAAAACGGCTCGGCGCGCGGGTTGGCCCTGATGATGTCAGGGAGATCGCTCCACTGCGCACACCGCCTACCGTCCCAGTCCGTGACCTCGAGTGCCGGTGCGCCGTCCTCGCGCAGCAAACCGAGCCGGACCAGCTGCCACACGGCGGACAGAAACGGGCTCGAATACCGGCGGTGGCTCAGGATCTCCTCCTCGTTCGCACCCGGCTCGGCGTGACCATGCCAGAGCTCAATGTCCAGGAAGATCGAGTGGCTGCGCCCGCCGTACTCCAGCGCGGGCTCCCACACACGCTCCTGCATGACGCCGAGAACAGCTGCGTCGCGCGGCGGTCTGCCGTTGGCCAGCCACCCCGATCGAGCGGTCGGTGGACGCCCGCCATTGGAACGCTCGGGCTCCGGTTCTTCCAGGATGCGCCGAGTGACGAGTTCAGCTGTCCAGAAGCCATCCGAGCGCCGCACAAAGGCGGACTCTCTGGCGACGTAGTCGATGGTGACACCGGCTTCCGCCGCCAGGCGCACCAGCTTCTCGATGACCGTCGGGGCGTCGGACCGGCGTGAGAAGTAGTCGTCGAGGAGGAAACAGGTGCTGACCCGCGGGGTCTCGTCACCGCTGATCGCCGAGGCCCTGGCCGCGTCCAGCCAGGGCCTGATCCGCTCGAATTGGGCGCGTATCGACTCTTCGCCGTTCTCGAAATCTCCCATGTAGAGGTGGCCGACCTCGACCGACAGATGTGACAGCGGCAGGTTCTTCACAGAAGCCACTGTCAGAATCCTTCCCACGCGTGGTCGTCGATCACCTTGATCGCCAGATTGTCGAACGAGCGCGGGGTCTCTGCCTTGGCCAGCCGGCGCCTGACGTCCGCATCCGTGAGGATCTGCTCCCGCCACAGCAACATCGGCTCCAACGGAGTGGTCCCGAGCAACATGTCCTGCCCCAGCCCTCGGCTCTTCGCCAGGGCCTTGAGCGTGTCATCGCTGCGCACGACCCAGCGCTCCTGCTCGGGCGTCGACTCCCCGCCGAAGGCCGACGAGTTCGGCACCGCGGTGCGGACCGTACGCACCAGCCTGAGGAACTCGCTCTTGCCGAAGCCCGCGTCGACGGCACACGAGATGATGCCGTTGTCCTCGAACAGCAGGCCGCTGGCCGCGATCACGTGCTGTGTCGTCCACCGGTGGAACAGCAGCAGGCGGACCGGATCGGCTTTCTTGGACCGGTTCGCCGGCGAGACCGCGTGCAAGGACATGTCCAGTGCCGCCGAGCGGCCGGCGCTCAGATCGACGACGCAGACGTCGAACTCCTGCTCGACCTTGCGGAAGAGCTGCACCACCCTGTCGATGTGGTCACTGGTGACATGGAACTCCGCACCGCCGAGGTCGCCGGGGAACAAGGTCAGCTTCCCCGAACCCGGCGGCCGCTCCGTGAGCTCCGTGCGCTCCGTCACGCCGCGGATCTCGGCGCGCGCCGGTTGCGAGGTCCTGCCGAGGATGGAGGAGTGCAGGCCGCCGTCACGGCTGCCCCGCTCCAGGCTCGGGATCTCGAAGATCGCGCCCGCGTTCGGCGACCCGAAGTCGAAGTCCAGGTACGCCACGTCCCGGCCCATCAACGAGATCCGGTACGCCAGGTTGCAGCTGGTCACCGAGCGGCCGGTACCGCCGTTGTCGGAAGCGGCGAGGATCAGCATCAGCGGCTCCGTCCGGCGTCCTCGTGGGCCTGTTCCAGCGCGTCCAGCAGCCGGAGGGCCCGTTCTGTGAGCGCGATCGCCGTTCCGGTGCGACGGTGGCGGAGTTCGCGGGCGCGGCGGATGAGGTCTCCGATCTCGTCGAGCCGCTCGGTCAGTGCCCTGAAGCCGCTGAGGTCGGAGCGAAGCAGTTCCCTGTTATATATGCGTTCTGCCTCATGCAGGAGCTCCAGGAGGTGGTCCTGCATCGGGGTACTGCGAAGCGGCTCCCGCTCGATGGCCACGGCGGCGGTGACCAGCGCCTCGACCACCTTCTCGGTCTGGCGCCAGGACGGCCGGTCGGGCTTGGGGCCGGCCAGTCCGGGGAAGCCGCTGACGTCGTCCCACAGCTCGGCCGGACCGCCGTCCCCGGGCAGCCGGCGTTTGGCCAGATGCTCCATCGCCGCCTCGGCGACCGCCGTGAGCGCCTCACGGACCTCGACGTCGCCGGTCAGCTGCAGGGCCTCCAGGGCCAGCTTCATGACCAGCGGCGCGTAGTCCGCCGTGTACAGGACCAGGATCGAGCCCGCCGCGTCCTGGGTGCCGGTCAGGAACTGGGGGACGCCGGGGTGATGCAGCCCGATCGCCGGATCGCTGTCCGCCATCCGGCTGGTGAGGCGGCCCCGGGACGCCAGGTCGGAGATGAGGCCGGCGGCCTTGGCCAGATCGGTGTCGGTGGCGGCCCGGTCGGCCCGGTCGGCCAGGTCGTGGATCAGTACCGAGGCGACCAGCAGCGAGAAGTACTCGGATTCCTGGCCGTCGCTGGTCCGCCAGGGGATGTCCGCCACGGGCCAGCGGTCCGGGTCGAAGCGCGCCATCCCCGACCAGTACTTCTGGGTGAGACTTTGGCGCAGAATAAGGGCGTCGGCCAGGCTGCACTGTTCTTGGTCCAGGAAGCTCAGGGTATTGAGTCGGCCGACATACAGATCGGCGATGCTGTCCAGAGCGGACACCGTGAAGTACAGCCAGGGGCGCGCGACGGCGAACCCTGCTTCGCCCGACATTCGGGACCGAAAGTCTTCGAGCGGCCGGGAGTCCCGCGAGACCCCCCACGTCCAACCGCATTCGAAGAGCTGGTCCGCATCAGGCATGCTCTCGTCGAAGATGCCGAGCCGGACGTCTTGCCCCAGCCGGATGCGCAGGCGCTCGAACCGTTGGTACAGGCCTTGTTGGAGCGCGGCGTCGGTGCGTGCGCCGTGGCGCAGCATGGCGAGGATGGAGCGGCCTTCGTCGCCGTCGACGCCGACCGCGTGCACGACGAAACCGCGTACCAGCCCGGTCATCGCGGCGGTCAGCCGGCGTGAGGCCCGCCGGCGCAACTCGTCGAGCTTCTCGCGCTGCTTGGCCTGCATTTCCAGACCCCGGCGCGCGTCGGCGAACACGAACAGCGCCAGGCACAGCGTGACGGACACCGCGAAGGAGTCGACCAGCGCGAACTCCTCGCGCTGCCCGTCCCGCGACGGCGGTTCGTCCGTGCCGAGGACCCGCAGGCGGCCGTCGGCGCCGAACCGCGGCTCGCCGTCGCCGTCGGTGTGGTTCGCGAAGTACTCCAGCGCGATGTCCACCAGCGTGCGCGGAATGCGGGTGGGCTCCCCCAGCGGCCGCAGCGCGGCGGCGACGTCGGCGGCGACGCGGTCCGGATCGCAGACGTCGAACACCTCGATCCGGGTGATCGGGAGGAACAGGCACAACAGCTGTTCGGCGTCCGCGATCGGGTCCGAACCGCCCATCCCGCCCCAGATCCACGTCCCGGCGCCGTGGCAGTCGCGCAGCGTGGCACGCCAGATATCGAGAATCTGCCTGCGTGGTTCGATCCGCACCCGGGCCCCCTGAAGGAAGATCGCCATGTCAGAGCTCTTTTTCCCGCGCACCATGCTATCGGCGCCGCCGCCGGCCCGGCCGGGCCCCGCGAGAATCCCGCCACCTGGATGTATCAGACCTCGACAACCTGGGTAGGGGCTTTGGCTGGCAGACATCGCCGTGCTGATCCCGCCTGCGACATGGGACCGAGCACGTGCAATCGGGGCAGGTCAGGGCAGGGGCGGCAGCATTGAGAACGAACCCACGACAACACATCCTGGACACGTGGCGGGCTTTCGCGCGCGCGACGTTCAGCAGCGGGGAGTGGGCCTGGGGTGGTCGCTACACCTCGAACAGCATCAGCGACGCCGAGCAGATCCTGATCCTGCTGTATCCCGCGACCGAGGTGCCCGGCTTCCGGCTGGACCGCCCGGACGCCATCGAGGATGACGTGCTGGCGGTGCTGCGGCCGATGGGCAGCGGTCTGGACATCCCCATGCGGATGCTCGAGGCACTGGAGCAATACCTGACGCGCTACACCGACGACGACGGCGCGCCGACCTTCACCGGCGGTTCCTACCTGCTGACGGAGGACTCGGACAGCGAGGTGAAGCCCGAGCAGTCCGAGTACGACGTCACCGAGTCGTACTCGATCTCGGTCACCCTGTGTCTGTCCGCGAAGGGCTTCCTGCGCGAGTTCCAGCGCACCGTGGAGCGCCGTGAACTACAGAGCCGGATCGACACCGTGGTCCTGGCCATCGACACGCGCCTGACCGCGGCCATGGTCGGCCTGCTGCGCTCGTTCGTGGTGAACGTGCTGACCCCGGACACCCCGGCGGAGTCCGTGCTGCTGCGCACGGTCAGCCAGGGCCGGGTCGTGGGCCGCACACTCACCCAGGACCTGCGCGGCCAGTTGCAGCCGGTGCGCGACAAGCTGCCGGAGCTCACCTTCGGTCTGCCGCCGGAGAACGAGCGGGTGCTGCGCGACTACCCGGAGCGCTTCTTCGAGTGCGGCTGGGCCTGGGGGGTGGCGCAGGACGCCACCGACATCGAGCTCCCGGCCGCCGAGGGCGTGAAGCAGCCGCACGGGATCGCCGAGTCCCGTCCGGTGCTGCACTTCACGGTCAACGCCCTGGACGGTCTGGCCGACCTCTTCTCCACCCGCACCTCCCGGCAGGGTCTGCTGACCTCCGAGCAGCAGTCCCTGCGCGAGGCGCTGAACCTGCGCTGGGGCCTGGCGCTGCAGTACTGGTCCACGATCGCGACGTTCGGAGCCGGCCGCTGGCCGGTGGAGGACGTCCCCTGGCAGGCCACCGACGGCCAGAGCTCCCCCTACTTCTCCGAGCTGGTGCTCTCCATCGTCGCCATGGCCCAGCAGGGCGGGCCCTCGGGCAGCGTGATCGGCCGCATCGTGGCCGTCGTGGAGGAGCTGGCCCAGCGCGGCCTGGTCAACCGGCGCGCGACCGAGGACGACCGCAGTGTGCTGCTGCACGATCCCGGCGTGCAGATGACGCTGCGCGGCTCGGAGATGGAAGGCCCGATGCTGGCCTGGTCCTACAACGGCTACGCCGCCACCCTGGCCAAGACCGCGCTGCGCATCGCGAGCGTCACCACCAGCCGGCGCAACCGCGCCCGGCTCATCGAGATCGCCGACGCCTCGGTGGAGCACCTGCTCAACCGCCGCCAGCAGCCCGACGGGCTGTGGGACCAGCTCTCCAACGTCTACCCCGGCCTGCCGACCTCGCCGGCCACCCCGGCCTGGGACATGACAGAGCGCTCCATCGAGGTCTTCGTGGCCGCGGCCGGTCTGATCGCCGACCCGCCGGTGGCCGACCCGGGCCAGGTGGACCAGGCCAACACCAAGATCGCCGAGGCCCGGCACATCCTGGACCAGGAGCGGCTGACCACGCCCACGGCCGGCGGCTCGCAGGAGCAGAAACTGCTCAGGGAGGCCGAACAGTCGCTGAACCGCGCCGAGTCCCTGTCCTCCGAACGGCCCGCGACCGCCGCGGCGCTGGCCGACAAGGTGCTCAGAGAGTTGGACGAACTGGCCTTCGCCCGCCAGGCAGCGAGCAGGAGCGCATGACGTGCTGATATTCGCCACCTCCGACAAGGGAGGAACGGGGCGCTCGGTGACCAGCTGCAACATGGCCTACCGGCGGGCACTGCAGGGCGAGGCGGTCGCCTATCTCGACTTCGACTTCGGATCGCCCACCGCCGGCGCGATCTTCGACGTGCCCAAGGCCGAGCGCGGCGTGGACGCCTCGGGCCTGCACTCCTACTTCACCAAGCACACCGAGGCCCAGCAGCTGGACACCGCCCTGCACTCCGACAGCGACACGCTGCGCGACCTGCCGCGGATCTCCGGCGCCAGCCGCTTAGTCCTGCTGCCGGGGGACAAGGACGGCGGGGAGTTCTCGATCAGCGCGGACATGCCGGCCCGCTGCGCGCAGCTGTTCCTGAAGCTCGACCGCGAATTCGACCTGTGCATCGTCGACCTGTCCGCGGGCCGCTCCTACGCCGTGGACCTGGTCCTGGAGGCCACCGCCCGGCCCGAGCTGGCCGCGCTGACCAGCCGCTGGCTGGTCTTCCACCGCTGGACCAAGCAGCACATCCTGGCCGCGCACGGCCTGGTGTTCGGCGAGAAGGGGCTGCTCAAGGCCGGCGAGCGCCGCGGCCACGACCCGCAGCGGCTGAACAACTCGGTGCGCTACGTGCGCACCGCGGTCGTGGACCTGGGCGTGGACCAGGAGTCGGTGACCCGGCCGGCTCAGGGCGCCTGGCTGCGCGCCTACGACCAGAAGCTGCGGGAGCAGGCCGACAAGCTGCGCATGGGCCGGGCCCGCCTGGCCGGGCAGATCCCCTACGACCCCATGCTCCAGTGGAGCGAGCAGGTGATCGACGACTCCGATGTCAGCGGGCTGAAGATCGCCAACCAGGCCACCGTGCAGGCCTTCGAGGACCTCGCCGCGAAGCTGTCGGACGAGAGATTCTGGGAAGGGCTGTGACGGCCGTGGACGTCAGCTACGACGAGATGACCCAGACCGCGAAGGTGGACGCGGTACCGCTGGGTCACCTCTCCGTCGAGACCGGGCACCTGTACCTGGACGACTTCGCCGAGGGCGACCGCAAGATCGCCCGCCAGCTCGAACAGGCCGCGCCGTGGCTGGAGGCGGCCGGCAAGCGGATCCGCAAGCGGTTCGGGCGCAACGCCCGCATCAGCACCTGCTTCCTGGTCGACGACTACACGCCCTCCGGCTCGGCCCTGGACCAGCCCAAGCCCTCGGAGGTGGTGGACATCGTGACCACCGCCGCCGACCAGGCCGGGTTCCGGATCGACTACCTGGCCCGGGAAGCCGGCTGCGCGGTGGCCTGCGAGCGCCCCTACTCCGGGCCGCGGGACCAGAGCGCGCTGGCCGACATCGTCGCCGGGCTGATCGTGGAGGAGGCCGCGGTCGGCGCCAACGGCTCGCGACCGCCGACCGCGCAGACCGGGTGGCTGTCCAACGGCGAGCGCTCCCCGGCGGTCGCGGTGGCGATGGACGCCCCGGACTGGGAGCCGCCGGAGGAGTTCGGCAAGTACCGGCACTCGGTGTTCGTGGACATCGAGCTGTGGAGCCTGGACAACAACCAGACGCACGCCGAGCGGCAGTACTCGTGCTCGCTGCTGTCGGCGGTGTGGCAGCTGCTGCGCCTCGGCCTGCTGCGCAACGCCGGCAAGGCGGTGGCCAAGCCCTACCGGTTCGGCCCGAACGAGGCGTTCCCGGACCTGTGGTCGCAGCTGCCGAGCATCACGCAGCTGACCGCCGACGCGGCTCCGTTCGCCGCGTATCAGGCCCTGTCCGTGCTGCCGCCGCACTTCCGGGCGGCCGAGCACGCCGCGGAGATCATCATCGACCATCTACGATTCGACGGGGCAGTGCTGAAGCAGACCGCGGACCGGGCCCGTGACGAGACGAACCCGGTGACGTTACCGGACAACCCCGTCGGCCGGATGAGCCACTTGTTCTTCGATGACGTCCATGTCACGCACAACGACTGACCGGGACCGGAACCGGACCGTCCACGACGACGGCACGCAGCCCTGGCTGGGCTTCGGCGAGGTCCGCACCTGCCTGATCCAGAACCTGGGCACGCTGTCCCCCTCGGCGAGCGTGGCCCTGATGCAGCTGACCCCCGGCTCCCCGGTGAGCAAGGTGGACCGGCCGGTCCGCCGCGTGGTCTCCCCGGAGCAGGTCACCGGCGTGGACTGCCGGCTGCAGGTGGCCCGCGAGGGCCGGGGCCGGGCCATCGGCACGGTGCTCAGCCACGCGGTGGTCACCAACGGCCGGATCCTGCAGGGCACCGCGTACGTGGCGCTGAGCGAGGCGACGTCCAAGGAGCGCCGCGAGTGGCGGCACTACCTGCGGCACCAGGGCGTGGTGGAGGTGCTGGGCTCGCCGAAGCCGCACAACATCGTCGACGGCTACCTGGCCGACGTCTCCCCGCCGGCCCGCGGCCTGGACCTGGCCTCGATCAGCGACCGCATCATCGACGAGGTGCAGCAGAGCGACACCCTGAACCACACCACCGCGCTGCGTGCCAGCACGGCCGTGGTCCGCTGGGCCGCCACCCTGGCCAAGGACGCCAAGCCGACGGTCGGCATCGCCAAGAGCGACCTGCCGAACCTGCACGTGATCCGGCTGAGCGGGGCCCCGGACGACCTGCCGATGCTGATCCGCTTCTGCGAGGAGTTCGCCCTGCACGAGTGGCTGCTGACCACGGTGCAGGACGTGATCGTGCCCCGGGCCGAGACCGACATCGCCCGCGACCGGGACCCGCTGGACTCGCTGCTGTTCGCGCTCAACGAGTTGGTGCCGCTGTGGATGCCACCCACTCACCTGAGCCCGGATATGAAGGCTCTGTGGGAAGCTATGGAGAGCCGGACACACTACTCGCGTCTGTTCGAGCGTCAGGTCGCGCGGATCCGGGACCTCAGGGACCAGGTGAAGATCAGGCCGCCCCGGCGCTTCTAGCCCGGCCGGGGCGCGCCGCCTGCGAACCAGGCGCGGCTGAGGCACGCCCACCGAAAAGAGCAACCTCCGTACGCGGCGACGCCGCGTGCCGGTAACATATGTGCCCTTGAAGGTGGTCCCATACCCCCTATCAGAAACCTGTAAACACGGATCCGAGTTCTGACGAGGTGTGCGTGACCACCATCCACGAGGCGTCGAGCCAGGCTGACCCCGAAAGCCCCGCAGGCAGCTCTCTGCGCCTCGTCCGGGAGGACGACCTGCCGGGCCTGGAGGTCCTGGACAAGGAAGTCTTCGACGACCTCGCGTATTCCATGCACTACCTGCGCACCTTCTTCAACCTGTTCAGCTCCACCTGGTACGTCGCCGACTGCGGCGGCGAACTCGCCGGCTACGCCCTGGTCGGCCCGAGCTCCGACAAGAGCGGCGCCTGGCTGCTGGGCCTGGCGGTGAGCAGCGGGCACCAGGGGCGCGGCCTGGGCAGCGAGCTGATGACCAAGGCCATGGAGGTGTTCGCCGAGGCGGACGTCCCGTACGCCTACATCACCGTGCGCCCCGACAACGCCGCCGCCGAGCACCTCTACCAGAAGTTCGGGTTCCGCCAGTTCGGCGAGGAGCACGAGAACTACTACGGGAACGGGGAGCGGCGGAAGGTGCTGCAGCGGTCGTTGGTGGCCGATCCTTACGTGGGCGGGTAACGCTCCTCTGATTTCCCCATGCGCTGTGGCCGCCGGTACGTCGTGTGTCGCGGGTTGCGGTTCGCGTGTTCACGGGCGAAGGTCAAGGTCAAGAGCTAAAGGCGCCTCCGGCGGCAATGCCACGTAGCTTAGTTTGATCATGGTGTTGGTCTGTGGTTTTCGTCTGTGGTTCGGGGTGGTCGGTTAGGGTCGGTGTCGTGTCCCAGG